>USDK01000048.1 GCA_900553355.1 uncultured Lachnospiraceae bacterium | reverse complement strand
TATTATTTCACTTGTCTACTTAGAAGGGAGCATATCAAAAGTGTACGTCCCCGTTCGTGATTTACCCTGTCCCCACAGGAGTTATGCCTGACAGCCGGCGGTGGGGAAGATATTGTTTTTGTACTTTTTCAATGCGCTGTAAAGGATGAATCCAAGCACACCGCAGGATATTATTTCGCCAATCCCTACAGTAAGCATCATAAACGGAATCGGCAGCGCTACACCGTAGGCGAAGCGGAGTACAAACGGCACGATGAGTACGTTTGCGATGACGGGTGGCAGCGGCATCAGGAAGAAGCGCTGTTCCCTCAGCTTGTAGGTAAAGAATGCGCCGATCAGTGTCGCAAGGCTTCCGCAGATAATATCCGGAAGGACTGCGCCTCCGATGGTGTTGCCGATCAGGCATCCTACAAATAGTCCGGGGATTGCTGCCGGTGTAAATACCGGTAGAATTGTGAGAGCTTCGGCGATACGAACCTGAACCTCGCCAAATGAGAAGGGTGCAAACACATAAGTAAGCACCACATAGATGGCAGCGATCATGGCTGCCTGTGTCATGAAAGTGATGTTTTTGTTTTTCATTTTTTTCTCCTTTAGTTTTGTTTTACGAGTGGAAGGTCTCGAACACTCGGCACATTTTACGGCGGTGACCGCCGGCAAGCCCTTATAGACCTTGGTTTTTACAGGCTTTGCAACGGCTCATAGTATAGCATGGCAGAGCGGAAAAATCAAGACCGCCATCTGTTTTTCCAGATGACACCTGTACCCATAATTAATTATTCCATGGCGCGCGGCAAGCTTTTAAAATTGGGGACAATATGTTATAATGAGCGAAAAGTATGTTGAGAGTAAAGGAGCAGGTAACAAATGAATTTAACAGAGATCAGAGAAATATATAAAAACCGGGAAGCCTACCTGGACCAGAAGGTTACGGTAGGCGGCTGGGTCCGTAGCATACGGGATTCCAAAACCTTTGGATTTATCGTCTTAAGTGACGGAACTTTTTTTGAGCCGCTGCAGGTGGTTTACCACGATAAAATGGACAATTTTGCAGAGGTTTCCAGGCTGAATGTGGGGACAGCTGTTATTGTTACCGGAACCCTGGTGGCGACACCTCAGGCGAAGCAGCCATTTGAGATTCAGGCCGACAGTGTGGAAGTGGAGGGAGCATCTTCTCCTGACTATCCGCTGCAGAAAAAGCGCCACAGTTTTGAATATCTGAGAACGATTTCCCATTTGCGGCCCAGGACCAACACCTTCCAGGCAGTATTCCGCGTCCGCTCTCTGACAGCCTATGCGCTTCACAAGTTTTTCCAGGACAGAGGCTTTGTCTATGTGCATACGCCGCTGATCACGGGAAGCGACTGTGAGGGCGCCGGAGAGATGTTCCGGGTAACGACTCTGGATATGGAAAATGTACCGAAGACAGAGGAAGGCGCAGTAGACTATACCAAAGATTTCTTCGGGAAAGAGACCAGCCTGACGGTCAGTGGACAGCTGAACGCAGAGACCTATGCCCAGGCCTTCCGCAATGTTTACACCTTCGGACCGACCTTCCGGGCAGAAAATTCCAACACGACCAGACATGCGGCTGAGTTCTGGATGATCGAGCCGGAGATCGCATTTGCAGATCTGGAAGATGACATGATGCTGGCAGAGGCCATGCTGAAATATGTAATCAACTATGTACTGGAGAATGCACCAGAAGAGATGAACTTCTTTAACTCCTTTGTGGACAAGGGCCTTCTGGACCGGTTAAATAATGTGGTATCTTCTGAATTCGCAAGGATCACCTATACAGAGGCCATTGAGATCCTGGAAAAGGAGAACGACCGGTTTGAATACAAGGTTTCCTGGGGATCTGACCTGCAGACAGAGCATGAACGCTATCTGACAGAGGAAGTCTTCAAGAAACCAGTGTTTGTGACAGACTATCCGAAGGAAATTAAATCCTTCTATATGAAACAAAATGATGACGGAAAGACAGTGGCTGCAGTAGACTGTCTGGTGCCGGGTATTGGAGAAATCATCGGCGGAAGTCAGAGGGAGGACGATTACGACAAGCTTTTAACCCGGATGAGAGAGCTGGGAATGAAGGAAGAGGAGTATGGATTCTATCTGGATCTGCGCAAATACGGTTCGACCAGACACGCAGGATTCGGACTGGGATTTGAACGCTGTATCATGTATCTGACAGGCATGAGCAATATCCGTGATGTGATCCCGTTCCCAAGGACTGTCAACAACTGTGATCTGTAAGGGAGTGCTGCGCGGCAGCCGCCCTTAAAAAAGGAATGAGATGAGGGACGCCATTATTTTATCCCTGGGGGGACGAATAAGGAGGTTCACAGACGTATGAATATTTTGGTAGTAGACGATGAGAAGGAAATCGCAGACGTGATTGAGCTATATCTGCAGAACGACCAGTATAATGTATACAAGTTTTATACCGGCCAGGATGCGCTGGACTGTATCCACAGCATGAAGATCGATCTGGCTATTCTGGACATCATGCTTCCGGACATCGACGGATTTCAGATCTTAAAGCAGATCCGGGAAAAGTATAAGTTCCCGGTGATCATGCTGACGGCAAAGACCGAATATATGGACAAAATCACCGGACTGACGCTGGGCGCGGACGACTATATCCCCAAGCCCTTTAATCCTCTGGAGCTGGTGGCAAGAGTCAAGGCTCAGCTGCGCAGGTATACCCAATATAACGACGGCGGAAAGGAAGAGGGAGAGATCATTGATTTTGGCGGGCTGTTTCTGAACCGGACATCCCACGAATGTATTTATAACGAGGTTCCTCTGACGCTGACGCCCATTGAGTTTGATATCCTCTGGCTTCTGTGCGAGAACCGGGGAAAGGTGATCAGCTCCGAGGAGCTGTTTGAAAAAGTGTGGAATGAAAAGTATTATAAAAACAGTAACAATACGGTGATGGTGCACATCCGGCATCTCCGGGAAAAAATGAGCGCCCCCACCGGAAAATCAGACTTTATCAAGACAGTATGGGGAGTAGGTTATAAGGTTGAAGAATAATTATCGCAAACTTAAGTTCAGTGTACTTCTGCAGACCCTGCTGGTCACGGCGCTGACTGTTCTGGTGGGCGGCTTCCTTCTGAACTATGTGATCGACGGGATCTACAATGACAGTTTTGCAAAAATATTTGTAGATGTTCTGATGAGATTTCATGTGGACGAACAGACCGCTATCGATCTGTACTGGACTTTGATCGGCGACAATAAGACCTTCTACATGATCGTAGGGTTTTTGCTGCTGTTTGCGGCATTCTTCTATATTGCGCTTTCAAAAATGACCAGATATGTGGATCAGATCGGAGACGGGATCGAAAATATCGTCTCCGATTCTAATGAGCCCATTCATCTGATCACAGAGTTAAAGCCCATTGAGATTCGTTTAAATGAGATCAAAGCTACCATTCGTCGACAGGAGCTGGAGGCAGAAGAAGGGGAAAAGAAAAAGAATGATCTGGTCATTTTTCTGGCTCATGATTTAAAGACGCCGCTGACTTCCATTGTGGCTTATCTGAGTATGCTGGACAGCCATCCGGATATGCCGGCAGAGGAACGGGAGAAATATACCCATATCGCTCTGGAAAAGTCCATTCGGCTTGGCGAGCTGATCAATGAGTTTTTCGATATTACCAGGTACAACCTTCAGCAGATCCAGCTGGAGCCTGTGGAGATCAACCTGTCCTTTATGCTGGAACAGCTGGCTGATGAGCTTTATGGAGTCCTGCAGGAAAAGCACCTGAGTTGTGAAGTAAACGTAGAAGAAAATCTGATGGTGTATGGAGATCCGGACAAGCTTGCCCGGGTTTTTGACAATATTCTGAGAAATGCTATCGCCTATTGTTATGAAAATACGAAGATTGAAATCGAGGCTCAGGAAAAAGGCGGCAGCATTGAGATCATATTTACCAATCAGGGAGACCGGATCCCGGGGGATATGCTCCAGACGATCTTTGAAAAGTTTTACCGCGTGGACGGCTCCCGGTCCAGCGGCACCGGCGGGGCCGGACTGGGTCTTGCCATCGCCAAAGAAATCGTAGAGCTTCACGCAGGAAGGATCATGGCAAGGAGCGATGATTTGAGAACTCAGTTTATCGTGACTCTGCCAAGTAAGGCTGGAGAGGAAGAGGGAAAGACAGATGAAATTCATACACATCGCAGACGTGCATTTGGGGGCAGATCCGGCCGCCGGAAGCGCGTACAGCAAAAAGAGAAGTAGAGAACTCTGGGAGACGCTGGCAGAGGTGATCCGAACCTGTCAGAAAGAGGGGACGGATCTGCTCCTGATCGCCGGAGATCTGTTTCACCGCCAGCCGCTCAGAAGAGAGCTTAAAGAAGTAGATGGAATGTTTGCATCGCTGAAACATACGAAGGTAGTGCTGATTGCCGGCAATCATGATTACATCCGCCGGGATTCCTACTACCGTACTTTTTCGTGGAGCGAAAATGTGACGATGCTAAGAGAGGAGACGCTGACCTGTGCAGAATATCCGGAACTGGATACGGCAGTATATGGCCTGAGCTATCATGCCCGGGAGATCCGGAAAGCGCTCTATGAAAAAGAGAGGCCGAAAAGGAGACAGAAGTATGAGATCCTGCTGGCCCATGGAGGCGATGAGGCCCATATCCCGATTCATAAAAGAGAGCTGCTGGCACAGGGCTACGACTATGTCGCTCTGGGCCACATCCACAAACCCCAGGTACTGGAGGAAAATAAGATAGTCTATGCCGGGGCACTGGAGCCGATTGATATCAATGATACAGGAGTTCACGGCTATGTGGCCGGGGAATTTACAGAGCATGGGTGTAAGACCAGGTTCGTCCCTGCGGCCTCAAGGGAGTATCGCCAGATTGAGATTGTGGTGGATAAAAGAACTACCGGCTATGAGCTGGCAGGGAAGATAAAAGAGGCGATTGAGCAGGAAGGCACCCGGCATATGTATAAAGTCCGGGTGACCGGCTTTTGTGATCCGGAAATCCGGTTCGACTTAAGCGGCATGGACGCCTATGGCAATATCGTAGAAATGGCAGACGAGACAAAGCCTGCCTATGAATTTGAAAAGCTCCTGGAACAGAATCAGGACAACCTTCTGGGGAGCTATATCAAAAGCTTTCTGGGAGCAGAAGAAAACAGCGTGGAGTATC
The DNA here is from genome assembly GCA_900553355.1 of uncultured Lachnospiraceae bacterium. Taxonomy (GTDB): domain Bacteria; phylum Bacillota; class Clostridia; order Lachnospirales; family Lachnospiraceae; genus Merdimonas. Next base: position 14,366 of record USDK01000048.1, on the reverse strand, counting down.
GCGCGTTGTGCGCGGGAGTACAGGCGCTGATGGAGACGAGAATATGAAAATTCTAGGACTGCTGCTTCGGAATTTTGGAAAATTTCAGAATCAGAAGATCCGCTTTGAAAGTGGGATCAACATTATCTATGGAGAAAATGAATCCGGGAAATCCACTATCCATACCTTTATCAAAGGGATGCTGTTCGGCATCGTGCGAGGGAGAGGAAGAGCTTCCCTCCATGACACCTACAGCATCTACGAGCCCTGGGAGAACCCCGGTTACTATTCGGGGATCTTAAGATTTGAAAGCGAGGGGAAGCATTTCAGGATTGACCGGAATTTTGATAAACAGAACAAAAAGGCTGAGCTGGTCTGTGAGGATGACGGAGAAGAGCTGAGTATAGACGACGGAGACCTGGAGCAGCTGCTGGGGGGAATGACTCAGGCAGGCTACGACAATACTATATCGGTGAAGCAGCTAAAGGTCCGGCCGGATCAATCGCTTGACGCGGCGCTGAAGGAATATGCGTCCAGCTGTTATGCCTCCGGAAACGGCGATCTTCGGCCAGAGCAGGCCATTGCCTGTCTGGAAGAAAAGAAAAAGGAAGTGGATAAAGAAATCCGGGAAGCGCTGTATGAAAGACAGCGGGAGCGAGAGACGGTAGAACAGGAAGCGTCCTTTGTCTGGAGAGAGATCCACCGCCTGGCGGAGGAAAAGGAACAGATCCTGGAGCGCCTTGATCAGGCAGAAAGATCCAGACAGGAGCAGGAAAGACACAGACGCCTTGTGGATGAGATACGCCCGCCAAAATGGCGGATTCATCCGGTGGAGATCCTGATCTTTCTTGCCTTTATCGTCGCAGCGTTTTTCTTGTTCCAGCGTCCGCTTAATTACCTGGTGGTCATTGTAATATTCCTGGCCTGCAGCGTCTATGTGTGGAACCGGCTGAAGGTAGGAAAAGGAAAGAATCAGGTATCTCCGGAGGAGATCATGGAGGAAATCCTGCCGGAAGAAGAAAGGGCGTCTGCCGAGAAATTAAACTGGGAGCTGGAACGGATCGCAAGAGAGCAGAAAGATAAGCAGATCCAGTATGAAAATCTGCAGGATCAGCTGGCGGAGATGAGCGTGGTCGGAGAAGAGGATAAAGCGTTGGAAAAGAAGCGCCAGGCACTGCAGATGGCAGTGGATAAGATGAATGAACTGGCAGAAAAGTTCCGGGACCGTCTGGAGGAACAGCTGAATGAAGAAGCCTCCGGGATTGTCTCTCAGATCACCAGTCAGGCATATACAAAAATCCGCATCGAAGAGGGGCTGCATATGGTGCTGTTAAAAGACGGTGCCAGGATCCCGATGGAGCAGGTAAGCTGCGGAACCGTGGATCAGCTGATGTTTGCCCTGCGGATGGCGGCGGCAGGGATCCTGCAGGAAGAAGAACAGCCGGTAATCCTGGACGATGCCTTTGGAAATTATGATGATGAGAGACTTAAGAGCACATTGAAATGGCTGAGTGAAAACAAGCAGCAGGTGCTTCTTTTTACCTGTCAGAAGAGAGAGATGCACTTGTTGGAAGAGATGGGAATCCCATATCACTGTGTTGTGATTGAATAAAAATAGATCAGGAAACAAAAAAGCTTCCGGGCCGTCTGGCCCCGGAAGCTTTTTAAAATACAGAAAAAAGAACCTTATACCTCTTCCCCACGATTGTAGCGGGCTACGGCCTCCTGGATCCTTTCGTTAGGAGAAAGGATGCTGCTGATGGAGCCGTCATGGTTCAGTGTATCGATCATCAGTGCGATATACTTGCTCATATCGCAGTTGATATAGTATGGACGCTCAAGAAGCTCCGGCGTCTGGTAGATCAGGTTGGTGGTCAGAATGGCATCGATAATGCCCTCCTCATAGGCCTTGTCAAACTTCTCCATGCCGTTGGTGAAAAGGCCGAAGGTGGCAGCGGCAAAGATCCGTTTTGCCTTACGCTGCTTCAACTGACGGGCAACATCCAGAATACTGTCTCCGGAGGAGATCATGTCGTCCAGGATGATCACGTCCTTCCCTTCTACAGAAGAACCCAGGAATTCGTGAGCCACGATCGGGTTGCGTCCGCCTACTACACGGGTGTAGTCCCGGCGTTTGTAGAACATACCCATATCCAGATTCAGTACGTTGGCCAGATAAACTGCACGTTCGGTAGCACCCTCGTCCGGACTGATGGCCATCATGTGCTGGCTGTCGATCTTCAGGTCGTCAAAACGGCGAAGCAGGCCTTTGACAAACTGGTAGGTAGGCCGTACAGTCTCAAAACCATTCAGCGGGATCGCATTTTGTACACGAGGATCATGGGCATCAAAGGTGATGATGTTGTCTACACCCATCCGCACCAGTTCCTGCAGAGCCAGCGCACAGTCCAGAGACTCGCGGCTGCTGCGGCGGTGCTGCCGGCTTTCATATAAGAACGGCATGATGACGTTAAGACGGCGGGCCTTTCCTCCGACAGCGGCGATCACACGCTTCAGATTCTGATAGTGGTCATCCGGAGACATATGGTTGGTATGTCCGGTCAGAGAGTAGGTCAGACTGTAATTACATACATCTACCATCAGGTAGAGATCCATTCCGCGGACGGATTCTTTAATGATTCCTTTGGCTTCCCCGGAGCCAAAACGAGGAACATTTGCATTGACCAGATAGGTGTCACGCTCATATCCGCTGAAGGCCACATCGTTCTTGTGGATATGTCCATCCTCTCTTCTCCATTTCACAAGGTAGTCGTTAACCTTGTGTCCCATGTCTTCGCAACCTTCCAGTGAAATGAGTCCCAAAGCTCCGATTGGAATGTTGTCCAGGTTTCGATCATTGCGTCGCAGCATCCTTTGTACCTCCCAGGTTTAATAATTTTTTTTGGATACGGATATCGTCCCCTGTAAGCCGAAGCAGCATATAGCTGCTGCTGATACGGGAAAAAGTCCGCTCCGAATAAATGCTTTTAATATCCTCCAATGCAAGATTGGTGGATATGATCGTTGACTTCTGTCTCAGTATGCGCTCATTCAGGCAGATAAACAGCTGAGATGTGGTAAAGGAATTGGAGAGCTCCGTTCCCAGATCGTCGATGATGAGAAGATCACAGTCATAGATGTGGTCAAGAGTCTCATCCTCCTCATCGGAGCGCCTGCCGAACACGCACTTTGCAAATATATCAAATAATCCGGCTGCTGTAAAGTAAATTACGGAAAAACCTGCATCCATCAGTTCTTTTGCGATGCAGTGGGAGAGAAATGTCTTGCCGACACCCGTATCTCCATACAGCAGGATGTTCTGAAATTTTTCTGAAAAATGGTCTGCAAAATCATGACATGACTTTAAAGCCGTCTGTACCGCTTCCAGTGCAGACCGCCCGGTCACAGGGTCTATATGATTGCTGGAATAATAATCAAGAGAAAAAGTAGAGAAATTCTCCTTGTCCAGGATTTCCTGCAGGTTTGATTGCAGATATAAAAGATCCGTCTCTGCCTTTTTAAAGCAGTGGCACTTCTGGGTGCCGATGTAGCCGGTGTCTTTGCAGTCCGGACAGGTATAAGAAAGCTCCAGGTAATCTTCCGGCAGCCCGTGGGATACCAGCATCCTTTTTTTATCGCGGATCTTCTGGTGCAGCTCCTCCTTCAGAGAGGACAGGGCGCCGGCATCGCCGTCCAGAAGGCGGCGGGCCTTATCGACACTTAATGAAGAGATAGACTGATCCAGATCCCTTAATCCGGGGATCAGTTCATATGCCTTCTGGTAATGGACCCGGAGCCTGTGCTCATCGTCAATCTGACGCTGTTCATATATACGCATTAATTGATCGTATTGAGAATTGCTTAAAGCCATAGTAAAATGGTCTCCTTCTGTCAGGATTACTGCTGGATCAGGCGACGCTCCAGATCATTCATATCATAGGAGCGGCCGTCAAAGTTATTGAATTTATTAGGTCTGGCGCTTTTCATGGAATGCTTCTCACGAGAAGCCGCCTTTTTTTCCTTTTCCTTCTGGAAGTCAGCATCCACGGCCTCGATATCCTTCAGATGTCGGACGTTTTTAGACTGCCAGTTCTTTAAGATCGAGTCTGTATACTCAAAATTAGGCTGGTGGATGGCGCTCATGGTCCGGGCACAGGCCTCCAGAATGATGTCCAGGGAGAAGCCATACTCATCGTTCCACTTGCGTATGTATGCAATCTCCGACGCGGCAGGGGCTCGTCCGCCGATGCCGTAGGCTTTCAGTACAGAATAATAGTTCTTATGGTACTGGACCGTGACAGACTTTGCCTCCTCTACGGTCCGGATATTCTGAGAATCCCAGGACAATGCTACGGCCCGGATATAATGCATGCTCTTGTGCCCGTTCTCCACACAGTATTCAATCAGATATTCGATCAGATCCGCCGTCATATTCAGGGAATCAAAAAAGTATGTGATCGTATCGATGTCTGTAGAAGACAGAGTTTTGCCAAGATACTGCTCGGCCACAAATAATAACTCCTTAAATTCCTTGTCGTCTCTGGAAGGACGGCGAGAAACAGTCTCACGGGACGGTGCGGGAGCAGCTGTGGGTTCGCCATATGCTTCGCTGTAATCCAGGATCCCCTGCTTTTTCCAGTATTTCAGCGCACGCAGTACATCTTTTTCTGTACACTCCAGCACATCAGCCATCTCTGAAATGGACAGCATACCAGAGGATTCTCCCAGATGGCGCAGAACCAGCAGGTATACCTTAACATATTCCCCGTTGGCCTTTACCATATACTGATCGATAAATTCATTTTCCAGCACAGTGACGTTATCCTGTGCGCAGTTTCTGAGTGTCAACTTTGTCATAATCTTACGCCGCTCCTTCTAACCTTGTGCAGTTTATTATAGCACCGGGAGGACGTTCAAAAAAGAAATTTCTGCCTCAAAAAACAGGTTTTTTGTGGATAAAATCCTGTGGAAAATGTGGATAACTACTCTTTGAGAAGCGCTTCCCCAATGTTTACAACGTCTCCGGCGCCCATAGTTATCAACAGGTCACCTTTCTGACAGTGTTCGCGGCAGAAGGTTTCAATCTCATCAAAGGAAGGGAAGTAGTAAGCGTCACAGCCCTTTTCCTTGAGTGCATCTGCAATATCAGCAGAAGAGATCCCAAGGGTGTCCGTCTCCCTTGCTGCATAGATGTCCGCCAGGATTACGTGATCAGTGATGGAAAGTGCTGATACGAAATCCGGGAACAAAGCCTTGGTCCTTGTATAGGTGTGTGGCTGGAACACGCACCAGATCTCCCGGTGCGGGTAGTGAACAGCCGCTTCCAGAGCCGCACGGATCTCTGTGGGATGGTGGGCATAATCGTCGATGACGGTGATGCCGTTAAATTCTCCCTTGTATTCAAACCGGCGGTTAGTGCCGGTAAACTCTTTCAGTCCTTTCTTGATCGTCTCTACAGGCACGCCCAGAATATCACAGGCGGCAATGGCTGCCAGTGCGTTGGATACATTGTGGTCTCCGTTGACTGACAAGGTGATGCGGTCTACAAAAATGCCGGATCTGACCAGATCAAAGGAAGCGTCGCCCATCTTGTCGTGCAGGATATTTGTCGCACTGTAGTCCAGAGAACTGTCGCTGCCGTAGCGGATGACTCTGCATTTCAATCCATCGGTAAATGCGTCCAGATCCGGGATATCAGCATTGATGATCAGTGTGCCGTCTTCCGGCAGAAGTTCAGCGAACTTCCGGAAGGAATGGCGGATATCATCGAGATCTTTGAAAAAGTCCAGGTGATCCGCATCGATATTTAAGATAATGCCGATCTTCGGGAAGAAGTGCAGGAAGCTGTTGGTATACTCACAGGCCTCTGTGACAAAGTATCCAGAATCGCCCACGCGGATATTTCCTCCGATCGCTTTTAAGATTCCGCCCACAGAGATGGTAGGATCCATATCTCCGGCCAGCAAAATGTGAGAGAGCATAGAAGTCGTAGTGGTCTTTCCATGAGTGCCGGATACAGCGATAGGCGTCTCGTAGTTTTTCATCAGTTGTCCCAGAAGCTCTGCCCGGCTTAACATAGGAAGGCCTGCGCTCACAGCCGCCTGGTATTCTTCGTTGTCTTCGTGGATCGCGGCAGTGTAGACCACCACGTCGATGCCGGGAATGATATTAGAAGCTTTCTGTCCATAGAACACTGTTGCTCCCAGACTCTCCAGCCGGTCAGTCAGAGCAGATTCCTTGCTGTCGGAGCCGGATACTGTAAATCCTTCTTTTAACAGGATCTCGGCCAGTCCGCTCATGCTGATCCCGCCGATACCGATAAAGTGTATGTGTACAGGTTCGCTGAAATTAATCTGATACATAAGTCTTCATACCTTTCTAAAAGTAATTGTCATAAAATAACTTTCTCTCCATATTATTATATACAGATATGGAGAAAAAACCAAGCTGTAAGTTTTTGTGATATTTTCATAAAAAGTCTTGAAAATGTTCAATTTATTTGTAAATATTGTTCACTGATTTTTATTTATATGATATAATAGGTGCAATAAATTACTGAAAAGGGGTGATGACATGCGAAAGAAAGAGATGATTGCGATGCTTCTTGCCGGAGGACAGGGCAGCAGACTTGGAGTCCTTACGGCAAAGGTGGCAAAACCGGCAGTTGCATTCGGCGGAAAATACCGTATCATTGATTTCCCGCTCAGCAACTGCATCAACTCAGGGATCGACACCGTTGGTGTATTGACACAGTATCAGCCGCTGCGTCTGAATGCACACATCGGTATCGGTATTTCCTGGGATCTGGACCGGAATTTCGGGGGAGTTACGATCCTGCCACCTTATGAAAAGAGCAGCAACAGCGAATGGTATACCGGGACGGCGAACGCAATCTATCAGAATCTGGATTATATAGAGACCTATCATCCGGATTATGTACTGATCCTTTCCGGGGATCATATTTATAAAATGGATTATGAGGTTATGCTGGATTACCATAAGGAGCACAAGGCGGACGTTACGATTGCGGCCATGCCTGTGCCGATAGAAGAGGCAAGTCGTTTTGGGGTCGTGGTTGCGGAGGAAAACGGCCAGATCTCAGAATTCCAGGAAAAGCCGCCCGAGCCCAAGAGCAATCTGGCGTCCATGGGCATCTATATTTTCAGCTGGCCGGTACTGAAAGAGGCGCTGGTAGCGTTGAAGAACGAGCCGGGATGTGATTTTGGAAAACATATTATCCCATACTGTCATGAGAAGGGGCAGAGGCTTTTTGCCTATGAATATAATGGTTACTGGAAGGATGTAGGGACCCTTGGCTCATACTGGGAGGCCAATATGGAGCTGATCGATATTGTTCCCGAGTTCAATTTATATGAAGAATACTGGAAGATCTATACCAACAGCGGGATCCTGCCTCCGCAGTATATTTCCGGACAGGCAGTGATCGAGCGCAGTATCATCGGCAACGGGTCGGAGATCTATGGAGAGGTGAGAAATTGTGTGATTGGTTCCGGTGTGATCATCGGTGAAGGAGCAGTCGTACGGGATTCCATTATCATGAAGGATACCGTGATCGGCAAGGGATGTGTGGTGGACAAGGCGATCATCGCGGAGAACTGCGAGATCGGAGAGAATGTCACGCTTGGCATCGGCAGCGATATCCCGAATAAGTTAAAGCCTGCCATCTATTCCTTCGGCCTGGTGACCATCGGTGAAAATACGACCGTGCCGCCGGGAGTGCAGATTGGAAAGAACACCGCCTTAAGCGGCTTTACCGTAAAGGAGGACTATCCGGACGGCGTGCTGGAAAGCGGTGAGACATTGATAAAGGCAGGTGAGCGCGTATGAGGGCACTAGGGATTATATTAGCAGGCGGCAACAACCACAAGATGCGGGAACTGACCAGCAAGCGTGCCGTAGCGGCGATGCCCATCGCCGGAAGCTACCGGGCCATTGATTTTACGCTGAGTAATATGACCAACTCGCATATCCAGAAAGTAGCAGTGCTGACACAGTATAATGCACGCTCGCTGAATGAACATCTGAATTCATCAAAATGGTGGGATTTTGGAAGAAAGCAGGGAGGGCTGTATGTATTTACACCGACCATTACCGCCGATAACGGATACTGGTACCGGGGAACGGCGGACGCGATCTATCAGAATCTTGATTTCCTGAAAAGAAGTCATGAACCCTATGTGATCATCACATCCGGGGACGCAGTCTATAAGATGGATTATAACAAGGTACTGGAGTACCATATCGCAAAGAAGGCAGATATTACAGTTGTCTGCAAGGAGCTGGATCCCAAAGAGGATCCCAGCCGGTTCGGAACGATCAAGATGGATGAGTCCATGCGGATCGAAGAATTTGAAGAAAAGCCAATGGTGGCGCACTCCAGCACGATCTCGACCGGGATCTATGTAGTCAGAAGGCGGCTTCTGATCGATCTGATCGAGCACTGTGCAGAGGAAGACAGGTATGATTTTGTAACCGATATTTTGATCAGATATAAGAATCTGAAAAAGCTATATGGTTATAAAATAAAAGATTACTGGAGCAACATATCAACGGTAGATGCATACTATCGGACAAACATGGATTTTCTGAGACCTGAAGTCAGGGAATATTTCTTCAAACAACGTCCGGAGATTTATTCCAAAGTCAGCGATCTGCCTCCCGCAAAGTACAATCCAGGAGCTGTCGTAAAAAACAGTCTGGTTGCCAGCGGAAGCATTATCAATGGCACCGTGGAAAATTCGATTCTTTTCAAGAAAACGTTTGTGGGGAATAATTGTGTGATCAAGAATTCCATTATTTTGAATGACGTTTATCTTGGGGACAATACCTATATTGAGAACTGTATTGTCGAGAGCAGAGACACTATCAGGGCAAATACACGTCATGTTGGGGAAAATGGTGTGAAGGTAGTTGTAGAAAAGAACGAGAGATATGCGCTGTAGAAATGACAGCAGCGCAGAAGGAAAGGGGCAGCAAGGATGCAGATTACAGATGTACGAGTAAGAAAAGTAGCAAAAGAAGGGAAGCTTAAAGCAGTGGTTTCCATCACCATGGATGAGGAGTTTGTGGTACATGACATCAAGGTAATTGAAGGCGAGAAGGGACTTTTCATAGCAATGCCGAGTAAGAAGGCATTGGACGGTGAGTACCGGGATATTGCACACCCGATTAATTCCGCGACAAGAGAGCGGATCCAGACTATGATCCTGGAGAAATACCAGGAGGCGCTGGAAACAGAAGACGACTTAGTTCAGGCATAAGGTAAATTAAAAAAACGAGGGAAAAGGGCAGCGCTTTTGCAGGGAGCAGAAGCGCTGCTCTTTTTTTGAAAATTCAAAAACAGGTGCTTGCATTCCGGACGGTTATTCTCTACAATGTGCTTTAGATGCAACAGGAGACAACAAGACTGTGAGACTGGAGGGTATGCAGGAAAATGAATTATGAAAGGATTTTGGAAGGGATTCTGGATATCGGAGAGGCCATGCTGTGCAGTGGCGCAGAAAATTTCCGTTTGGATGATACCTTGTACCGTATGTGCAAAAGTTATGGGTTTGTGCGGTATGATGTGTTTGCGATTCCCAGCAATATTCAGATTACGGTAAAGACGCCGGAGGGACAGATGCTGACGCAGATTCGTCATATTGAGTCAACAGGGATCAATTATGACCGGCTGGACTATCTGAATAATCTGGCCCGGTATGTCTGTCAGAATACGCCGGATGCAGAAGAACTTCATGAGAAATATATGGAAGTTATGAACCGGGAGGATCAGCCGCTCTGGATTAAATATCTGGCCGGGATCATGGGAGGCACAGGGTTTGCTGTTTTCTTTGGATGTGGCCTGACGGACGGCATTGTGGCAGCTCTGGTATCTTTGATGATTGTATTTGTCGGGAACTGGCTGGGAAAGAGGGAGAGTAATCTTCTGATCTATAACCTGATCCTGGCATTTCTTGCAGAAGTTGTGATTATCGGGATGGGATTTCTGGGAATCGGAACCCATCCGGACCGGATTATGATCGGAATTGTCATGCTGCTGATCAGTGCGCTCAGTACCACCAATGGTATCCGGGAAGTGCTGCAGAGAGACTTTATATCTGGTCTGATCAATATCATGAATTCAATCCTGGGAGCGGCGGGAATCGCATTCGGAATCGCTATCGCCATGCAGCTTCTGGGAGAGGGAGAATCCGATGGATTTATCCTGAACCACAGCGAGGTGATCCAGCTGATATCCTGTACCGTGGCCTGTGTAGGTTTTGCGCTGTGGTTTAAGATCAAAGGGAAACAGGTGATCTTTTCGGGAATCGGCGCGTTCTTCACCTGGGCGATCTATCTGGTGGTATTTGCGGTGTGGCCCAGCAATTTCGGGGCGACTATGGCGGGAGCTATTTTTGTGGCGGCCTATGCGTTCATCATGTCCCGGATCAATAAGGCTCCGGCCACGATTTTTCTGACAGCGTCCGCATTTCCACTGATCCCCGGACCCAATCTGTATTACATGATGTACGGCTGGGTCAGCGGCGACGCTGCCATGGCAGGCGAAGAGACCAGCGTCCTTCTGGAGACCTGCCTTGCGATTGCCTTGGGATTCCTGATCGTAGACGTCGTATCCAGAATCATCCTTTATGCTAAGAAGATGGAATATCATGTAGGGGAAAAGACTGTCTAGGCGGTTCAGCTGGTTCAGCCGTCTGGTTCGATATCGCACATAATAGACGCCAGCGCTCATGGGAAGTTAAAACCCACAGGCGCTGGCGTCTTCAAGTTCAAAAACCATCGGTTTTCCAGTCTTAGGATGGAGAAACGACAGCTTACAGGCACACAGATAAATCTGCTGCCAGCCATTTTTCCCCACATTCCACATCGAATGCGGATTATACTTCGTGTCGCCCACAATCGGACAGCCGATATTCGCAAGCTGCACCCGTATCTGGTGGTGGCGGCCGGTGAAAATGTGGATAAACAGCTCCGCCGGTTTCATTGGGGACGGGGGATTTCCGGAAATCCCCCGTCCCCAATGAAAGAAGTTATCCACAGTGGTGTGGAATTCAAGTCGGGCGAGTCTGGCTCCGGGAGTGGAGGCGTCACAGACCCGGGAGGTGTTTGTCCGGCTGTCCTTACAAAGATAATTTTCAAGAATCCCATGCTCACGAGCAGGCTTTTTTTCCACAAGTGCCCGATAGTATTTGCCGAAAGAGGATTTTTCTGGATCCTGCAGCTGACGGTTCAGTTCCCGGGCGGCAGCAGGAGTCTTGGCGAAAACCAGTATGCCGGAGACGGGCTGGTCCAGGCGGTGGATGACGGCCAGATAAGGTTCGTTTCCGGATCTGGAAGAGTGAGCAGCGCCGGAATGATAAAGGTGGGATTTGATCAGCCGTACCATATCGGGAGCGGCAAGGGAACGAGACTGGGTTGCGATTCCGTGGGGCTTGACACAGACGATGATCTGATCGTCTTCATATAAAATATTTAAAGCTGCCGGTTGAAAAGAGTGTGCCATATATTTCCTCCGTTTCATATTTTCTTCTATTTAAGCATAGTGTAGAAAAATATGCAAATCCTTAGTAACAGGGAAATCTGAGGGGAAAACAGCCTTGACAAATCCGAAGCGATAGATTAGAATTACGGTTAACTCAAGATTTTTGGGCTATGAAGAGGATTAGTACATGGGAACTGGCTCAGAGAGGGGATCAGATGGTGTGAGATTCCTGCCGGAAGTTTCGATGGAACCGGCCTTGGAGCCTCTGCATGAAAGTGCAGCGTTCTGCCAGCGTTATATGGTAAATGAGAGAACTGCGGACAGCTGCAGTTAACTAGGGTGGTACCGCCGAGCTTTTCGGTCCCTTTTTGGGGAGCGCGAAGATCGGCGTTTTTATATGTCGTAAAGCGCTTCTGATAAACAAATGTCTGGCAGAAAATGATGTCTGCCAAAGAAGGTGCAGGGAAGGAGCCCTGTGTATCATGCGTTGAAAAGGAGAGAAGAGACATGGCAAAGGAAAAATTGGTCAAAAACATTACGCCTCGTGATGAAAATTTCGCACAGTGGTATACGGATGTTGTCCGCGAGGCAGAACTGTGTGATTATTCAAGCGTAAAAGGATGTCTGAATTATCTGCCAAACGGCTATGCTATCTGGGAACTGATCCAGGCAGATCTTGACAGACGTTTTAAAGAAACAGGAGTAGAAAATGTGTATCTGCCGGTGCTGATTCCGGAGAGCCTGCTGGAAAAAGAAGCGGAGCATGTAGAAGGCTTTGCGCCGGAAGTTGCCTGGGTAACACACGGTGGAATGGAAAGACTTCAGGAAAGAATGTGTATCCGTCCGACTTCCGAGACGATGTTCTGTGATCTGTGGTCAAAGACAGTCCGTTCCTACAGAGACCTTCCAAAGGTATGGAATCAGTGGAACTCGGTACTGCGCTGGGAAAAGACGACAAGACCGTTCCTGCGTTCCAGAGAATTTTTATGGCAGGAAGGCCACACTCTTCATGCAACATACGAAGAGGCCGAAGAAAGAACGATCCAGATGTGGGAAGTTTATAAAGACTGTTATAGAGAGACCATGGCAATTCCGTTCGTAGCAGGAAGAAAAGCAGAGCATGAGAAATTTGCCGGAGCACAGGATACTTATACGATCGAAGCTCTGATGCACGATGGAAAAGCACTGCAGTCTGCAACAAGCCATTTCTTTGGAAGCGGATTCCCGGATGCATTCGGTATCAAATATGTAGATAAAAATAATCAGCTTCAGAGTGCTTACGAGACCTCCTGGGGATGGTCCACCAGAAGTATCGGCGCCCTGATCATGGTTCACGGAGACGATGACGGTCTGGTGCTGCCGCCGCACGTAGCACCGGTAGAATGCCGGATCATTCCGATCGCACAGCATAAAGAAGGCGTGCTTGACAGAGCATATGCCCTGCTTGATGAACTGAAAAAAGCAGGATATAGAGTAAAAATTGATGATTCCGATAAGAGTACCGGTTGGAAATTCTCCGAGCAGGAAATCCTTGGTATTCCGACACGTATCGAAATCGGCCCGAAAGATATTGAGAAAAATCAGGTGGTAGTCGTACGTCGCGATAACCGCGAGAAGATTGTGGTATCTCTTGACGAGATCGCAGTAAAACTGCGCGAGATTCTTGAACAGGAACAGAAGGATATGTATGACAGGGCAAACCAGTTCCTGCAGGATCATATTGATACCGCAGTCACTATGGATGAAATGGTAGAGAAATTCAAAGCAAACCGCGGTTTCGTAAAAGCATGCTGGTGCGGCGATCCAGAATGCGAAGGCGAAGTAAAATATGCCACAGGCGGCGCAGCGACCAGATGTCTGATCGAAGATGAAGAAATGATCTCCGATAAATGCATATGGTGTGGAAAACCCGCAAAGCATATGGTATATTGGGGAAAATCTTACTAAAAACTTTCATTGGGGACGGGGGATTCCCGGGAATCCCCCGTCCCCAATGAAGTTTTAATAAAAAACCATCCCTTTTTCCACAAAATGTGGAAAAGGAGGGATTCAATGGCGCGAGAGGCAAGGAAAGAAAGCAGCACGAAAATTTACCATCTTGTTAATCGAGGGATAGAAAGACGTTCTATATTTGCGGAAAAAAGAGAACGTACGAGGATGGAAAATATTATTCGTGAAAGCTACCGAAAATATGGAATAAATTTCTATGCATATTGCATTATGCCAAATCATTTTCATATGCTGGTGCAAGGCGAATTAGCAGCATTGGCACTATTCATGGCTGTAATCTCAGCAAAATACGCATTATATTACAACTATAAACATCAGAGATCCGGATATGTTTTTCAAAACCGTTACCGAAGTCAATGTGTAGAGACAGAGTCTTATTTTTGGAATTGTCTAAGATATATACATTTGAACCCCGTGAAGGCAAAACTGTCTCAAGATTTGATCGGTTACCGGTACGGCAGCATGAGGGAATATTATACGATTCTGAAAGAAGAAGACCAGATTTTATGTGCAGACGCTTATAAGAAAATAAAGGAACGGTTCGGAAGCAGCCAGGCGTTTATGGAATTCCATGAAAGTAAATGTCAGGACATTTTTATTGATGTTAAAGAAGACGAATTAGAACAGAGAGTAGAGATTGCGGAGCAGATCCTGAACGAGTGTGCCCTAGAAAAGGATGTTGCATTGCGAGAAATTCTGGATTGCGCGGAATTAAGAGCAGATTATGATAAAAAGGTCAAACAGGCTTTAGGCCTTTCCAGAAAAAATATGGAAAATATCCGGGACATAGTGAAAAACAAGATTCAGTAAGTGGATAATGTGGAAAAGGGATGTTTTCGCCTTAGGTGGGGACGGGGGATTTCTGGAAATCCCC
>USDK01000047.1 GCA_900553355.1 uncultured Lachnospiraceae bacterium | reverse complement strand
ATCTCGGAATCGGGACACTGGAATCGTATCTGAAATTAAAGGCATATTTCGGGGAGCAGGCGATGGTTCCGCTGTATGTTGAGGTGGACGACGGGCTGCGGCTTTCGCGGGCACTGGAACGGGAAAGAAAACAGACAGAGCCGAAATACGCGGAGATGTGCCGGAGATTCCTGGCGGACTGTGAGGATTTTACGGAGGAGAAAATTGCGGAAGCTGGAATCGTCCGCAGATTTTCCAATAATTCTACGCCGGAAGACTGTTTTTCCGAAATTCAGAATTTTGTGGAACAACAGAAAAAGTTGTGATATACTTAATGCAGTATTAGTAAGAAATACAAAAGAACTCCAGGGGGTGATTTTATGCAGGGTTTTCAGAAGGTTGTAGGACATCAGGAAATCATAACGCATTTACAGAATGCCATTTCGATGAATAAAGTATCTCATGCTTATCTTTTTGGCGGAGAGAGTGGATCGGGAAAGAAAATGATGGCTTCACTGTTTGCGATGACGCTTCAGTGCGAGAAGCACGGGGTCGAGCCCTGTATGGAATGCCCGTCCTGTAAAAAGGCACAGAGCCAGAATCATCCGGATATCATTTATGTGAAGCATGAAAAGCCGAACACCATCAGCATCGATGAAATCCGCGAGCAGCTCATTAACGATGTGATGATCAAGCCGTACAGCAGTCCGTACAAGATTTATATCATCGACGAGGCGCAGAAGCTGACACTTCAGGCGCAGAACGCGCTGCTGAAGACGATCGAGGAGCCGCCGGCCTACGCAGTTGTCATGCTTCTGGCAGACAACCCGGGTGCGCTGCTTCCGACGATTTCGTCACGCTGCGTGCAGTTAAATTTAAAACCAGTGGGAGACCAGCTTGTGAAAGATTATCTGATGAACGAAATGCATGTGCCGGATTACCAGGCAGAGGTTGATGCGTCCCTGGCGCAGGGAAATATCGGAAAAGCAGAGCGGATTGCCCGTTCTCCGGAATACGAGGAGACGCTGGAAAATGCACTCCGCATGGCAAAGTACGCCGACAGTATGCCGCTGTATGAAATCGTGGAGACGATCAAAAAACTGACGGCCGAAAAAGACAATATTGATGATTACTTCGATATCTTTTCTTTATGGTTCCGCGATGTTCTGCTTTTTAAGGCGACAAAAGAGGTCGATTCCCTTGTGTTCAAGCAGGAGCTGAATGGAATCCGTGAGAGAGCAAATAAGAGCTCATACGAAGGCCTGGAGAAGATTATAGAGGCGATTCAGAAGGCGAGAGCCCGCCTGAACGCGAATGTTAATTTTGATTTAACCATGGAGCTTATGTTCCTGACAATGAAGGAAAACTGATAGCATGATAACAATTATAGGAGTACGTTTTCGAAACGTAGGAAAAGTATATTATTTCTCGCCGAGAGAGCTGGACATCTGCGTGGGCGACCACGTTATCGTTGAGACAGCGCGCGGCGTAGAGTATGGTTTCGTTGTGCTGGGGCCAAAAGAAGTTGACGATTCCAAGGTGATCCAGCCGTTGAAAGAAGTCATCCGCATTGCAACGCCGAAGGATGATGCGCGGGAGGAGAGCAACCGCAAGAAAGAAAAAGAAGCGTTTGAAATCTGCCAGAAGAAGATCCGGGCGCACAACCTGGAGATGAAGCTGATCGATGTAGAGTATACGTTTGACAATAACAAGATGCTGTTTTACTTTACCGCCGACGGAAGAATTGATTTCCGTGAGCTGGTAAAGGATCTGGCGGCTGTCTTTAAGACGAGAATCGAGCTTCGCCAGATCGGTGTCCGCGATGAGACAAAGATCCTCGGCGGAATCGGCATCTGCGGCAGACCGCTTTGCTGCCATACGTATCTGTCCGAGTTTGCACCGGTTTCGATCAAGATGGCAAAAGAGCAGAACCTGTCCCTGAACCCGACGAAGATTTCGGGTGTCTGCGGACGACTGATGTGTTGCCTGAAAAACGAGCAGGAAACCTATGAATACCTGAACCGCAAGCTGCCGGGTGTCGGCGATATCGTAACGCTGCCGGACGGCATGAAAGGTGAGGTTTCCGGTGTGAATGTGCTTCGTCAGCTCGTAAAAGTGCTGGTGGATGTGAACGATGAGAAGGAAATGCGGGAGTACCCGGTGGAAGAGCTCAAGTTCAAGCCGAAGCATAAGAAGGAAAAAGGCAAAGAGAAGAAAAAAGACAGAAACAGCTCCGGGGAGCAGGCTTCTTCGGAAGAGGCAAAACAGCCGGAATAAGATTGATTTGGAATGCATTTTGAAAAAAGTAAGCGCCGGGTAAAACTGACGCTTCTTTTTGTGTGATGCGGCGCTGGGCGGTCAGCAGGAGGAGGGATTTTCATTGGATAGAAAAGAAGAATTTTTGAAGCCGGGTGAGCGGCTCGATGATCTGCAGAACGGTTACTGGATGATACAGAATCCATCCCTTTTCTGCTATGGCATTGACGCGGTGCTGCTGGCATCCTACGCGAAGGTGAAGCGCGGGGAGCGGGCGATGGATTTCTGCACGGGATCGGGAATTGTGCCGATTCTGCTGAAGGCGAAGACAAACGGAGAGCATTTTTCCGGGCTGGAAATTCAGGAGTACAGTGCCGAGATGGCACAGCGGAGTGTGCGGTACAATCATCTGGAAAATGATGTTGAGATTTTCCAGGGAGATGTGAAGACGGCATCGCAGCAGTTTGGAAAAGAAGTGTTTGATGTGGTAACGTGCAATCCGCCGTACATGACGGGGCAGCACGGGCTGACGAATGCGCTTGAGGCGAAGACGATTGCGCGGCATGAGGTGCTGTGCTCGTTTGATGATATTGCGAAAGAGGCATCGGCGGTTTTAAAGACGAAAGGACGGTTCTATCTGGTGCACCGGCCGTTCCGGCTGGCGGAAATTTTTTCGACGCTGAAAAAATATCATCTGGAACCAAAAAGGATGCAGCTCGTTTATCCGTTTGTGGACAAGGAGCCGAACATGGTGCTGATCGAGGCGATGAAAGGCGGGAATCCGAGAATTACCGTGGAGAAACCGCTGATTGTGTATGAGACGCCGGGCGTGTATACAAAGGACATCCGGGAATTATATGGAGACGGGAGATAAGAACATGGCAGGAAAATTATATTTGTGTGCAACACCAATTGGAAATCTGGAGGACATGACCTTCCGTGCAATCCGCATTCTGCAGGAGGTCGATCTGATCGCGGCGGAGGATACGAGAAACAGCATTAAGCTGCTGAACCATTTTGAGATTCATACGCCGATGACGAGTTATCACGAATACAACAAATACGACAAGGGCCGCGAGCTGGTGCAGAAGCTACTGGCGGGAACAAATATCGCGCTGATCACGGATGCCGGAACACCGGGAATTTCTGATCCGGGTGAGGAGCTGGTGAAGATGGCGTACGAGGCAGGCATCGAAGTGACAAGCCTGCCGGGCGCATGCGCGTGTGTGACGGCACTGACACTGTCGGGACTTTCAACGAGAAGATTTGTCTTCGAAGCATTTCTTCCGCCGGATAAAAAAGAACATAAACTGGCGCTGGAACGGCTGAAAAACGAGACGCGGACGATGATCGTATACGAGGCGCCGCATCATCTGCTGAAAACGCTGCGGGAGCTGCTGGAGACGCTTGGCAACCGGCGGCTGACACTCTGCCGGGAACTGACCAAGAAACACGAGACGGCATGGCAGACCACGATTGAAGATGCCATCACTCGCTACGAACAGGAAGATCCGAAAGGCGAATGCGTTCTTGTCATCGAGGGCAGAAGCCAGAAAGAAATCGAGGACGAGGCGAAGGCAGCGTTTGAGGAGATTTCGATCGAAGAACATATGAAACGGTATGAAGATCAGGGGATTGCAAGAAAAGAAGCGATGAAACTCGTGGCGAAGGACCGCGGGGTGACGAAGAGGGATATTTATCAGTATTTGCTGGGGAAAGAATCATACAATGATTTTTGATCAGGCCATAGCCCAGTCTTGCGGCTTTTGCCTGCAGGGTGGGGTACAAGTCTTCTCCGCCGAAGGACTGGAAAGGCGTTTCGAGAGCGGAGTCCAGCAGATTGTAATCTCTGACTCCGTCGCTTCCGCCAGTTTGCTGAATCAACTGAGTATGCAGCATGAGAATCTGCTTTTTACTCAGTCTTTTCATTTAGCAAGTACCTCGTATGCTTCTTTGTTTTGTTCCATCAGGCGTTTTGAGATGCTTAACACATCCTCGTCGGATGCAGTGGTTTCCTGCTCGGCTTTGCTGAAGTCGATGACAAGATATCTTGGAACGTTATTTTTCAGAATCACAGCGGAACCACATTCGTCTACCAGGCGGGCGACTTTGGAAAAATTTTGGTTTGCTTCGGAAATGGAAATTAAAGTTTTTGTGTCGATAGTCATTTTGGGTACCTCCTTAAGACTTTTTTCTATAGTATATATAAATCTTAGGATAAATACAACCTAATTTGCCGTGTTATTTTTTGTTGCTTGCCGCAACGCCAGTTTTTATCGTATGATAGGCCCATCAAATACGAGGAGGACACAGTTATGCTGAGTGATAACATCAAAATACTGCGAAAGAAAAAAGGATATTCCCAGGAAACGCTGGCGGAGCAGCTGCATGTGGTGCGGCAGACGATTTCGAAATGGGAGAAAGGGATTTCGGTTCCGGATGCGGTGATGCTGGATCGGATGGCGGAGCTGTTTGAGGTGCCGGTGAGCGTGCTGCTGGGCGGCGGGCTGGAAGTAGAGGAGGAGCAGCCTTCGGAACTGAATGAGATTGCACAGCAGCTTGCGGTCTTAAATGATCAGCTGGTGCAGCAGGCAGTGCGGAGACAATGAGAAGCTGATCTTTAAGATCATGAAACGCGGAGAAAAGCTTAAGATTTCTGAGGCAAAAGAAGAAAATGATCTGGCGGACAGCGGCCTTCGCTATGATCTGACCGTGCCGCTGGCAAGATATTATTCTAATCATATGAGTGAACTGCCATCCCCTTTCAAGGCGCTTCAGATCGGAAGTGTATGGAGGGCAGACCGTCCGCAGAGGGGAAGATTCCGTCAGTTTACCCAGTGTGATATTGATATTCTGGGAGAGGGAAGCAATCTTGCTGAGATTGAGCTGATCCTGGCAACGACTGCGGTACTGGGAAAGATCAATTTCCGTAATTTTACAGTCTGCATCAATGACCGGAATATTCTGAAGGCTATGGCCGCCTATAGTGGTTTTAAAGAGGAAGACTATGATGAGGTGTTCATCGTCCTTGATAAGATGGATAAGATCGGAAAGGAAGGCGTTCAGGAAGAACTTCAGGAGATGGGATATCCGAAAGACTGTGTGGAACGATACCTGGGGCTGTTCGATGAGACGCCTGAGGATATCTCAGGAATCCGTTATCTGAAAGAAAAGCTGGGTGATTACTTAAGTGATGAGACGGCTGAAGGAATGCAGCAGATTATCTCCAGTGTAGAGGCGGCAAAGGAATGTGAGTTTTCCGTCCGCTTTGACCCTACGATGGTGCGGGGACAGTCCTATTATACTGGTACGATCTTTGAGATCCGGATGGACGAGTTCGGGGGCTCTGTTGCCGGGGGAGGACGTTATGATAAGATGATCGGCAGGTTTACCGGGCAGGATACACCGGCCTGCGGCTTTTCGATCGGATTTGAACGGATCGTGATGCTGCTTCTGGAGCAGGGATATCAGGTTCCGGGAAGACAGATGAAGAAGGCTTATCTTCTGGATAAGAAGCTTCCTGGAGAGGCTGTGCTTAAAGTGTTTGAAAAGGCAAAAGAGGACAGAAGCAAGGGCGGACAGGTTCTGATCGTCCAGATGAAGAAGAATAAAAAGTTCCAGAAGGAACAGCTTGCGGAAGAAGGATATGCAGAGATCATTGACTGCTATGCTGATTCCATAGACAGATTATAAGAAGGAATGTAAGGAAGGAGAAAAAAGATGGCAGAGTCGATGCAGGGCTTAAAAAGAACTCACCGCTGTGGAGAGCTTTCGGCCGCTTGCGCAGGGCAGAAGGTTACCATCATGGGATGGGTACAGAAAAACCGTAATAAAGGCGGTCTCGTATTTGTAGACGTGAGAGACCGTTCTGGAATCATCCAGGTTGTATTTGAAGAAGGAAAATCAGAGGAGGCGTTGATCGAAAAAGCGGCAAAGCTGCGGGCAGAGTTTGTGGTTGCAGTGACGGGAACAGTGGAAAAGCGTTCCGGCGCAGTCAATACTAATATTTCCACTGGCGAGATTGAGATTATTCCAGAAGAACTCCGGATTCTTTCAGAGTCAGAGACGCCTCCGTTTCCGATTGAAGAGAATTCCAAAACAAAGGAAGAGGTGCGGCTGAAGTACCGCTATCTGGATCTCAGGAGACCGGATCTTCAGAGAAACTTAAGGATGAAGAGCCGCGTGATGACTCTGACACGTCAGTTTTTTACAGAGGAAGGATTTCTGGAGGTGGAGACGCCTATGCTTGGAAAAACAACCCCTGAAGGAGCCAGAGATTATCTGGTGCCGAGCCGGATCCATCCGGGGTGTTTCTATGGACTGCCCCAGTCTCCTCAGCTTTACAAGCAGCTGTTGATGTGCTCTGGAATGGACCGCTATATTCAGATTGCCAGATGTTTCCGCGATGAGGATCTGCGCGCAGACCGTCAGCCAGAGTTTACACAGATCGATATGGAGCTTTCTTTTGTAGATGTGGATGATGTGATCGAAGTGAATGAAAGGTATCTTGCGCAATTATTCCGGGAAGTCCTGGGAGTAGAGGTGCCGCTTCCGATCCAGCGGATGACCTGGCAGGAAGCGATGGACCGTTTTGGGTCTGATAAGCCTGACCTGAGATTTGGAATGGAGCTTCATGATGTTTCCGATGTGGTGAAAGACTGTGGATTCGGTGTGTTTACCGGAGCACTGGAAAATGGAGGAAGTGTCCGTGGAATCAACGCTAAGGGACAGGGCGGCATGCCGAGAAAGAAAATCGACAAGCTGACCGCCTTTGTGAAGGATTATGGCGCAAAAGGCCTGGCCTATATCGCTGTTCAGGAGGATGGCAGTGTAAAATCTTCTTTTGCGAAGTTTATGAGCGAGGAGGAGATGGCCGCTCTTATTAAGGCTATGGACGGCAAGCCGGGAGACCTGCTTTTGTTTGCCGCAGATAAAAATAAGGTAGTGTGGGATTCTCTGGGAGCACTTCGTGTGGAGCTGGCAAAACAGATGGAACTTCTTCATAAAGATGAATATCGGTTTGTATGGATCACGGAGTTCCCGCTTCTGGAGTGGAGTGAGGAGCAGAATCGTTATGTGGCGATGCATCATCCGTTTACAATGCCGATGGAAGAAGACCTTCCCCTTCTTGACAGCGAACCGGGAAAAGTACGTGCGAAGGCATATGATATTGTGCTGAACGGCAACGAGATCGGCGGAGGAAGTGTCAGAATCCATCAGGATGATGTACAGGAGAAGATGTTTGAGGTGCTGGGATTCACAAAAGAACAGGCATATTCACAGTTCGGTTTCCTGCTGGATGCGTTTAAATATGGGGTTCCTCCTCACGCAGGGCTTGCCTATGGGCTGGATCGTCTGGTGATGCTGATGGCCGGTCAGGACAGCATCCGTGATGTGATCGCATTCCCGAAGGTAAAAGATGCGTCCTGCCTGATGACAGAGGCGCCTACTCCGGCAGATGACAAGCAGCTGGAAGAACTGGGACTTACCGTGACAGAATCCTCCAAAACAGACCTGTAAAGTTCAGGAAAAAAATCGCGAAAAAAAAGAAAAAAAGTTGTTGACAATCAAAGACACATATAGTATAGTAGTTATTGTTCTGAGGAACGATAACTACTAAATAAGCGACAGTGGCTCAGTTGGTAGAGTACGACCTTGCCAAGGTCGGGGTCGCGGGTTCGAGCCCCGTCTGTCGCTCTGAAAAGAGAGGAATCTTCATTGCGGAGGTTCCTTTTTTCATATTTAAAAAATTTGTATCTGGATGTATTCCTGTGCTATACTAAAGCATACGAAAAAGAAAAGGATGTGAAGGCGTGAGTGAAAAAAAGACAGTAAAGGCAGCACTTCTGGGGCTTGGAACCGTCGGAGGCGGAGTATATAAGCTGGCAGCCAGACAGAAAGAAGAGATGATGGATAAAACCGGAGCGGATCTGGAAATCAAAAAAATTCTGGTCCATAATCTGGAAAAAGAACGCCCGGGGATAGATCCGTCCCTTCTGACAGACACTTTTGAAGAAATCATAAGGGATCCGGAGATCGAGATTGTAATAGAAGTGATGGGAGGAATCGAACCGGCAAAGACGATGATGCTGGAGGCATTGAATGCCGGAAAACATGTGGTCACAGCCAATAAGGATCTGGTGGCAGAATACGGTCGGGAGCTTCTGGACGCGGCGGAAGCTCACGGCGCTGATTTCCTGTTTGAGGCGGCGGTGGCCGGAGGCATTCCGGTCATCAGACCTTTAAAGCAGTGTCTGGCTGCCAATGAAATAGAGAAGATTGTGGGGATTGTCAACGGAACCACTAATTACATTCTGACAAAAATGGCAGAAGAAGGGATGGAGTTTGATGAGGCCCTGAAAAAAGCGACAGAGCTTGGCTATGCTGAGGCTGACCCCACTGCGGATATTGAAGGATATGACGCCGGCCGGAAGGTGGCGATCATGGCATCGATCGCATTCCACTCCCGTGTGACCTTTTCTGACGTTCATACGGAAGGAATTACAAAGATTTCGGGAAGAGACATTTTCTATGCCAGAGAGCTTGGAAATGTCATCAAGCTGGTGGGAACCGCACATAATACAGAAGACGGGATTGAGGTGGCAGTGTATCCGATGATGATTCCGGTAGAACATCCGCTGGCTTCGGTGAGGGATTCCTTTAATGCGGTATTCGTACATGGAGATGCGGTAGATGATGTGATGTTCTACGGAAGAGGAGCAGGAGAATTTCCTACGGCAAGCGCTGTTATGGGAGATGTGATCGATGTGATGCGTGATATTTCTTATCATTGTACCGGGAGGATCAGCTGCACCTGCTACCGGAATCTTTCTGTGAAGCCTTTTACGGAGGTAAGCAATAAATTTGTTCTCCGGATGCAGGTAGAAAACAGGCCTGGAGTTCTTGCAGGGATTGCAGGCGTGTTTGGAGCCCATCAGGTGAGCATCTCTAAGGTGGTACAGAAAATCATTGCAGATGGTGCGGCAGAGCTCGTAATCGTAACAGAAAAGGTAAAAGAACGGGCTTTTCAGGATGCACTGGAGCGCCTGAAGGATCTGGAAGCAGTCCGGGAGCTCAGCAGCGTGATCCGGGAATACTAAAGCAGACGTACAGGAGGTGTCCGGATGAAAGAACAGATGTCCATAGGTCTGATGCTCAAGCAGATCAATAATGTGTATGAAAAAGATTTTAATAACCGCCTGCGGACTCTTGGGATTACTGCGTCACAGTGCGCAGTTCTGGACTATCTCCTTACCAGCCGTAAAGAGGAGATCAACCAGAAAGATATTGAAAAGGCACTGTGTCTTAAGAATCCTACGGTCACAGGCCTTTTAAAGCGGCTGGATGAAAAGGGATTTATCCTGGTGGTGCCAAGTACAAAGGACCGGCGCTGCAAAAACGTCTATCTTACAGAAAAAGCCTATGATATCCAGAAACGGATGGAGGCGGACCGGAAAAAGATCGATAAGACGCTGACACTTGGGATGAGCAAAAAAGAAAGGGCAGCACTGACAAAAATGCTGGAAAAAGTGTTGTATAACATCTCTGATCCTTAAGATGGTGTCATATTTTCAATATTTTCTATATCCGGCATTGCCATTACTATTTAAACAATGCTATAATTTACTATAGTATGGTTTCGAAAAACGTAACGAAAGAAGCAGGTGTCAGACTTGAAAAATAAAATCCAGAAATTTTCCAAAGGAGACTTTCAGTTAATACGACCTGATGTCATATTTGATGAAACAAATCTGGTTCTCATAATTGGGGAAGGGGAAGTATACAGGGGAAGTTTTACAATCAAGACGAACAGTAAAGGAACGATACGGGGACTGGTTTACCCGTCTTCTTTTCGTGTTCATTTTAAAGATCAGGGGTTCGACGGGAATCCCGCAAAGGTGGAGTTTACCTATGACGGCAGGGGACTTAGGCCCGGACATGTGGAGGAAGGCAAGCTTACTGTGGTCTGCAGCGGAGGAGAGTATGAGCTTTCTTTTACCGCGATCATTGAAAAGCCTTATGTGATGACGTCTTACGGGAAGGTACAGAGTACCGATGATTTCCGGAAACTGGCGATCAAAGACTTTTCTGAAGCGGGAAGGCTGTTCCGTTCCAGAGAGTTCTATGAGATTTTAAAATATGAAAATGAACGGATTTTTTATCTGTATGATAATATGCGCAAGTGGTCCCTGGGAGATCAGGCCATGGAAGAGTTCCTGGTGGGGATCAAGCAGAAGGAATGCATATTCCTGACGCTCCCTGGAGAGGGAATGTTGTTTGAAGATGTGTCAGAATCCACAAAAGGCACACTGACTCTGATGAAGAATACCTGGGGATATATGCCTATCCGGATCGAGGCGGAGGGAAAGTTCATCCGGATAACGCGTTCAGAGATCAGCACAGAGGATTTTGTGGGGAATACTCATGAGGTGGAGTATCTGATCCGTCCGGAGTATCTGCACGGCGGACGCAATTATGGCAAGCTTAAGTTTGTGACTCCTTATGAAACTTTGTCTTATGAGATCGAGGTCCTGCAGAATCAGAAGGAATATGATGAGAACCGCAGGATGCCGGAGCTTTTGCTGGCCCAGATCGTTAAGGAATATGTGGGCTATGTTGCCGGCAGGCTGGAACTGTCAGCCTGGGTGGACAGCGCTGTGGAAAAGATGAATACATTACGGAAGCTGGATCCGCTGAGTGAGATGTACCAGCTTTTGCAGGCCAATATCTATCTTATTGGGAAACGAGTAGAAGAGGCAAAATGGATTTTGGAAAATTATAATTACAACCGGTTTGCCATCGGAAAAGACCCGATCACCAACTGCTATTATCTGTATCTGACCGCTCTTGTCAGAGGACAGGGCAATCATATCGAACGGGTACTGGACGAGATCGGCAAGACCTATATGCGTCATCAGGACTCATGGATGCTTTTGTATATGCTTCTGGACCTGGAGCCTAAGTATAAAAACGCGTACAAGAGAATCGAAGTGCTGGAACAGCAGTATGAGTATGAGATCCACAGTGTCCTGTTCTATCTGGAGGCCTACCTTTGCTACCAGGAAAAACCTACTTTGTTGAAGAAGCTGGGTCCTTTTGAACTTCAGGTGTTGAATTTTGCATCCAAGTACCGTCTGATGACGAAGGAACTGGCTCTTTATGTGTCGAATTTTGTGAGTCAGCAAAAGCGGTACAATGAAGCCATGTTCCGGATTCTGGAACGGATTTATAAGATGTACAGTGAGCCGATGATCCTGAATACGATCTGCACGCTCCTGATCAAGGGAAATAAGACTCAGAAGCGTTATTTTGTATGGTATCAGA
Organism: uncultured Lachnospiraceae bacterium; assembly: GCA_900553355.1. Lineage (GTDB taxonomy): Bacteria > Bacillota > Clostridia > Lachnospirales > Lachnospiraceae > Merdimonas. Next base: position 8,496 of record USDK01000047.1, on the reverse strand, counting down.
GAGCCGTGGATGCGGAATTGAAGATTGCGCAGCTGTATGAATATTATATGATCACGCTGGATGAGGAAACGGTCAGAGGTCCTCTCCCGAAGTCTATCCTGCTCTACTTTATGCATGGAAATACCCTTAATTATAAGAAAGCGGCCCTTCTGTATGCCAATCTGGTGACATATGAAGAACAGGCAGGGGATCTCTACTTAAATTACCGGGAACAGATGGTGGAGTTTACCTGGGACCAGTTGATGAAACGACATATTACAGAGTCCCTGCGTATTCTGTATAAGAGATTCTGCCGGGAAGAGGAGATGGACGCAGAGCGCATGGAGGCCATGAGAGATGTGTGCTATGCCTATGAGGTGCGCACCAGAGTGCCGAATATGAACTGTGTGCTGGTGATTGAAAAAGACGGAGAGATTCGCCAGCGCGTTCCCTATGATCCGGAAAATGGCGCAGTGATCTATCTCTATGATAAAGAATCACGGATTGTCTGGGAGTCTGTGGAAGGAAGGCATTATACAGATTCGATCGCCTATGAGACCAAGCGGCTGTTCTACGAGCCCAGGTTTCTAGATATGTGCCGGAAATATGCGGCTTCTGCAGGAATCTGGGAAAAGGAAGGGGAAAAGGCAGAGCTGACCTTTGAGAACATTCAGGAAAAGGGCATCGGAGCCTTTGACGAGAGAGATGTGTTCCGTATGTGCAGCCGGCGGATCCGGGAAGACAACTACGAAGAAGATGAGTTCCTGACATACCTGTGCTTTGAGCTCTTCCGCAGACAGCAGTATGATAAAGTTACGCTGATGTATCTGGCAAACTACTACTGCGGAGCCACAAGAGATATGAAGGCTTTGTGGAAGGTTCTGAAGGATTATGGAATCCCGGCTCACAAGGTGGGCGAACGGATCATCACACAGATGGTTTTCTCAGAGAATTTGTTCGAAGAAGAAGAGATTTTCGAAGATTACTATATTTCCGGGAATGTCTATTTCCGGCTGAAACAGGCATATCTGGCTTATGTATCCAGAGAGTATATGGTCAGCGGCAGAGTCTTAAAGCCGTGTGTATTTGAGATCATCGCCAATGAGTGCGACCAGAAGGAGGATCTGCCTGATATCTGTAAGATCGCACTTTTGAAATATTATTCCGGACAGGATTATAAGACGGATGTGGAACAGATTCTGCACTCCGTTCTGAGGGAAATGTGTGAAAAGCAGATTGTATTTCCTTTTTACCTGCGGTTTAAGGAAGAGTGGATCCGGGAGGTTCAGCTGCATGACAAATCCATGGTAGAATATCAGGCGGCGCCGGGAAGCCGGGTAAAATTATATTATAAGGTAAAAAAGGGAAACAGAGAAGAACTGGGATATCATTCAGAAGTACTGATGCCGGTTTACGATAATCTATATGTCAAGCAGTTTATTTTATACAGTGACGAGTCGGTGACCTATTATTTTCAGGAAACCAGGGGGAGAAAAAACACGGTCACGGAAAAGCAGGTGCTGGATAACAGTCACAGCGCAGTGGGCGCAGGAAAATATGGAAAACTGAACGACATGGCGTCTATGAGCCCGGCAGTCCGGCATCTGGCGATGTTGGAGTACGAAGAAGAGGAAAGACTGGCTGAACAGTTTTTTCAGACTTATTAGGAGGAAATGTTCATGCAAAGGGGAAGTATTCTGGGGTATGATTTGAACGAGAAAAGTTGTCAGATCAGCTACTATGATGAAAAAAAGGAAGAGCCGCAGACCCTGGAAACGGCGGTAGATAATTATCAGATTCCGCTCCTGCTGGGGCATTATAAGGACCGCTGGGTATTTGGGAAAGAGGCGAAAAAGCTGTCAGTGATCCAGGAGGGCGAGGTGGTCACAGATCTGTTTCAGAAGGCCATGCACCGGGAGAAGGTTCATATCGGTGGAAAGAATCATGATGCGGTCTGGCTTCTGGCCAAGTTTGTAAGCCTGACGCTTCAGGATTTTGAAGAGATCAGCCAGATCACTTTCGCGGTGCCTCATACGGATATCGATGTTTCAAAGATGTTAAAGGGCATCGGAAGTTTCGTAGGTGTTCCCAAGGAATGCGTGAATGTACAGGATTATAAAGAAAGCTTCTGTCAGTATATGTTCTATCAGCCGAAGGAATTGTGGCAGTATGAGTCTGCACTGTTTTACTGTGACGCTCAGGAGATCCGTGCCTACATGCTCCGGAAGCTGAATACGATCAGCGGACGGGGAAAGGATAAGTTTGTAACTGTGGATGAGGTGGCCAGCGCGAAAATGAAGGAGCTGGCTGCAATTTATCCGGTGCTGAATGTGGATAAAGCGAAAGATGCAGATGAGCAGTTTAAGTCCTTTATTCAGAATGTGTTTGAGAAAAAAGTGGTATCTTCTGTTTTTCTGACGGGAGAAGGATTTGAGAATAACTGGTATCCCAATTCCCTTAAGGTTCTGTGCAACGGAAGAAGAGCCTTCCTTGGAAATAATCTGTACAGCAAGGGAGCCTGCTATACCTCTATGCGGAAGGTTTTTTCCTATGACGAGGGTCCGGTCTATCTGGATGAGACAAAGATGACGGAACAGATCTGTCTGCGTATGAGGGTGGGAGGCCAGGAAGGATGGCACCCCATCGTTTCCTGGGGAACGCACTGGTATGAGGCGGACGGACAGTGGGAAGTGATTCTGGAGGACACTTCGGATATTGAGATTCATGTAGAGACACTGGCGGGAGAAGAACTGCAGGTGGAGACAGTTTCTCTGGAAGGTCTTCCTGAGAGAAGAGATTATTCCCTCAGACTTCAGATCGATGTGATGTTTCTGGATGAGGAGACCTGCAGGCTGACGTTTAAAGATATCGGATTTGGAGAGTTTTTTCCGGCAACGGATTTCTGCGTGGAGAAGATTTTAAAATTAGGAGGTATCCATGGGCAGTTTAATTCTATGTCATAAAAAAAGAGCAAAACAACCCTATGTGATATCCAGGGTTCACATGAAGATCTATACTATTGAAGAGTTGTGCTATTATATCTGCAACAATCTTTACCTGATTGATTATACCATTATTAATCAGCAGCTTTGTGACTGGATCGGCAGAGAGCTGGAAATGGAGGATCTGGCAGAGCATTTAAGAGAAGAACTGAGGAAGAACTGTTCAATGGAGCAGTTTATCCTGACAATCCTCCGGGAATCCACGATCTATGCCCAGTCCGATATCAATCGGATCCAGAATATCCTGGAACGGCTTCAGAATCAGAAGGATGTGGAACGGACCAAGCATAAGGCAGACAGTCTGATGCAGAGTGGCGAATATGAGTCGGCGGTGCTGGTGTACCAGTCGATCATCGGAGGAGAACGGGACGATTCAGTGGACAAGACCTTCTACGGAAAGGTCTATGCATGCCTTGGCGCCGCTTACGGACGCCTGTTTTTATATGAGGAAGCATCAAAAATGTATGAGGCGGCTTATGAGATCTGTGAGGATGCGGATATGCTCAAGGCGTATCTCTATTGCTGCAAACGGGCTCTCCCAGAAGATAAATATGTAAAGATGCTTTCCGGCAATCCGGCCCTTTTAAGCATTGATCCTCAGATCAGGGAAAGTATCCGTACAGTCCGCAGAGAAATAGACCCGGATCTGCCGGAAGAGAGATTTGAACAGTGGAAAAAAGCATACAGAAGGATTGACAAGAATCAAGGAATATGCTAAGATAACACCGATTTAGCGTGGTAAAGTGGTCAATTGACAGCGAAGTGATCTGACATATTTTTGGCCCTTTCCGTGTATAAAGAGGAGGATCAGATTATGAAAAAGAGACTGGCAATGATTCTTGCGCTGGTAACGGCAGCTTCTATGATGGCAGCAGGATGCGGCGGACAGAAAAGCGGCAGCGAAGATAGTGGAAGCAAAGATGAATCCGCACAGAAAGAGACGGCTTCGTTTGAAGAAAAGAAGGAAGGAGATACCTTCACGGTAGGTTTTGACCAGAATTTTCCACCTATGGGATTTGTAGGAGATGACGGTGAATATACCGGATTTGATTTAGAGCTGGCCCAGGAGGTCTGTGACCGTCAGGGCTGGGAGTTTGTGGCGCAGCCCATTTCATGGGAGACGAAGGATGCAACCTTGAATTCCGGTGAGATCGACTGCATCTGGAACGGGTTTACCATGAATGGAAGAGAAGATGACTACACCTGGTCCGAACCATATCTGGACAATCAGCAGGTGTTTGTCGTAAGATCTGATTCCGGGATCGAGTCTCTGGATGATCTGGCGGGAAAGATCGTAGATGTACAGACAGAGTCGTCTGCACAGGCTGCATTGGATGAGAAGCCTGATCTGGCCGGAAGCTTTGCAGCGCTGCAGGTAGTACCGGATTATGATACCGGGTTCATGGACCTGGAGTCCGGAGCAGTGGATGCGGTAGCGATGGATATTGTGGTGGCAGGCTATCAGATTGAGTCCAGGAATGCAGATTTTACGATCCTGGATGAGCCGATCGCATCTGAGGAGTACGGCATCGGTTTTGCCAAAGGCAATGAGGCGTTAAGAGATACCGTACAGGAGACCCTGGAAGAGATGGCGGCGGACGGAACCATGGCAGAAATATCTACCAAATGGTTCGGAGAGGATATCACGACCATCGGAAAATAGATATCAAAAAAGTTTTGGAATGAGGGCTGTCCTTCCAGGACGGCCTTTTTCTACGAAGAGAGGGAAATAGTATGGCAATTTCGGTTATGCTTGGAAAACTGCTGGAAGGAATGTGGGTTTCTGTACTGATCTTTGCGGTGACTCTGGTTTTTTCCCTGCCGCTGGGGCTTTTAGTCTCCTTTGGCAGAATGTCAAAGAATGTTGTGATCCGCACCATTGTAAAAGTATATATATCTGTGATGCGGGGCACACCTCTGATGCTGCAGCTGATCGCAATCTATTTTGGACCCTATTATGGATTTGGAATCCCTAATACGCCGGAGTGGAAGAATATGGCGGTGGCCATCGGATTTATTTTAAACTACGCTGCCTATTTTGCAGAAATCTACCGGGGAGGCATTGAATCTATGCCTGCCGGACAGTATGAGGCGGCAAAGATCCTGGGTTACAGCCGGGTACAGACCTTCTTCCGCATCATCCTGCCTCAGGTGATCAAACGGATCCTGCCGGCGGTCACGAATGAGACGATCACGCTGGTAAAGGATACGTCCCTTGCATTTACCATTGGCGTACTGGAGATGTTCACGGTGGCAAAAGCGCTGACGGCGTCCCAGACGTCCCTGCTTCCGCTGGTATTTGCGGGCATTTTCTATTATGTGTTCAACTTTATCGTAGCGTTTGTGATGGAACGTATCGAGAAAAAGCTGAACTATTATCGTTAGGAGGAGAATGTGATGAGTCTGCTTGAGATGAGACATATCAAAAAAAGTTTCGACGGAACAGAGGTGCTGAAGGATATCTCCCTGGCGGTGGACAAGGGGGAGGTTCTCGGGATCATCGGCCCGTCAGGTTCCGGAAAATCCACACTGCTCCGGTGTGCGACCGGACTTGAAAATCCGGATTCAGGCGAGATCCATTATGAAGGAACGTTTGGCCTGGTGTTTCAGAATTTCAATCTGTTCCCCCATTATTCTGTGATGAAAAATATTACGGATGCCCCGCTGCGCGTGCAGAAGAGAAAGAAAGATGAAGTGTTTGCAAAGGCCAGGGAGCTGCTTGCAAAAATGGGCCTCGAGGATAAGGAAGATGCCTATCCTTATCAGTTGTCCGGCGGACAGCAGCAGAGGGTCTCGATCGCCAGAGCGCTGGCCATGAACCCGGACATTCTTTTTTTTGATGAGCCTACATCGGCTCTGGATCCGGAGCTGACTGGAGAAATCCTCAAAGTCATCCGGGATCTGGCTGCGGAGCATATGACAATGGTGATCGTGACTCATGAGATGAATTTTGCAAGGCAGGTATCGGACCATATCATTTTTATGGACCGTGGATATATTGAATTAGAGGGTGCGCCGGATGAGGTGTTTACATCTGATAATGCCAGGATACAGGAATTTCTGGGGAAGTTCCGGGAGAATTGAAGGCAGAAGGAATATTGCTTTTCCTTCTGCCTTGTATTATACTTAACCTGTATACTGCCCGGAAAAGGGCAGACTAAGATTTAAATTAAGGAGTTGCATTCATGGACGAATTTGAAAAAGTAACAACTGGTATGGGAGAGGAATGCGGCGTTTTCGGTGCTTATGATATGGATGGGGGTGATGTGGCGCCGTCGGTGTATTACGGGCTGTTTGCACTGCAGCACCGCGGACAGGAAAGCTGTGGAATCGCGGTGACGGATACCTATGGAGAACGAAAAGTTCATTCGAGAAAAGGGCTGGGGCTTGTCAATGAGGTGTTCGATGAGGATTCACTGGCCGGGTTAAAAGGTAATCTGGGGATTGGTCATGTGCGTTATTCTACCGCGGGAGGAACCCGGGCAGAGAATGCGATGCCGCTGGTCTTAAACTATGTCAAGGGAACTCTGGCCATTGCCCATAATGGAAATCTTACGAATGCAGTGGAACTGCGGCATGAACTGGAGTATACCGGAGCGATCTTCCAGACCACGATTGACTCAGAGGTGATTGCTTACCATATCGCCAGAGAACGGCTCCGCACGCCTGATGCGGAGGGAGCTGTGAAAAACGCGATGAAAAAGATTAAGGGAGCCTATGCCCTGGTGGTAAGTTCTCCGCGGAAGCTGATCGGGGCCAGAGACCCGTTCGGACTGAAGCCGCTGTGTATCGGGAAACGGGACAACACCTACTTTCTGGCTTCAGAAAGCTGCGCCATTGCGGCAGTGGACGGAGAGTTTATCCGGGATGTAAAGCCGGGAGAGATTGTAAGTATCACAAAAGAGGGGATCGCTTCCGACCTTTCCATGGCAATCGCACCGGAGAAACAGGCCAGGTGTATCTTTGAGTATATTTACTTTGCGCGGATGGACAGTACGATTGATGATGTGAATGTCTATCATGCCAGGATTATAGCCGGAAAAGCGCTTGCACAGTCTTATCCTGTGGATGCGGATCTGGTCGTAGGCGTACCGGATTCAGGGCTGGTGGCTGCAAAAGGATATTCAGAGTATTCGGGGATCCCTTATGGAATGGCTTTTCACAAAAACAGTTATGTGGGACGGACCTTTATCAAGCCAAAGCAGAGCCAGCGGGAAAGCAGCGTTAAGATCAAGCTGAATGTCATTGAAGAAGTGGTCCGGGGAAAACGGATCGTTATGGTGGATGATTCGATTGTCCGGGGAACAACCTGTGCAAATATCATCCGTATGCTGAAAAAGGCAGGGGCAAAGGAGGTCCATGTAAGGATCAGCTCGCCGCCATTCCTGTATCCCTGCTATTTTGGGACAGACGTGCCTTCCAATGAACAGCTGATTGCTCATTCTCATACGACGGAGGAGATCCGTGAGATGATCGGCGCAGATTCTCTGGGTTATATGAAGATTGAGAAACTAAAAGAGATGGTAGGAGACCTGGGGTACTGCGACGCCTGTTTCTCGGGGAATTACCCCATGGAAGTGCCGGGAAGAGATATTTCCCATGCTTTTGAATAAGACGATAAAAAGAACGTAGTAAAAGGAGAGAATAAAATGGCAAACGACAGATATCAGAGTCCGCTTTCAGAGCGTTATGCAAGTAAGGAAATGCAGTATGTATTTTCACCGGACAAAAAGTTCCGCACCTGGAGAAAATTATGGATCGCTTTGGCTGAGACAGAGAAAGAACTGGGCCTCCCGATCACGGAGGAACAGATTGAAGAACTGAAGGCGCATGCAGAAGATATCAATTATGATGTGGCAAAGGAAAGAGAAAAGGTAGTCCGCCACGATGTTATGTCTCATGTGTACGCATATGGACAGCAGTGTCCGAAAGCAAAAGGGATTATCCATCTGGGAGCAACCTCCTGTTATGTGGGAGATAATACCGATATCATCCTGATGTCAGAGGCCCTGGATATCGTCCGCAAAAAGCTGGTCAATGTGATCGCGGAGCTGGCAGATTTTGCAGAGAAATACAAAGATCTTCCGACCCTTGCCTTTACCCACTTCCAGCCTGCACAGCCTACAACTGTAGGAAAGAGGGCAACACTTTGGATGCAGGAGTTTGAGATGGATCTTGAGGACCTGGAGTATGTTAAAAGTACACTGAAGCTGCTGGGCTCCAAGGGCACCACCGGTACGCAGGCCAGCTTTCTGGAACTTTTCGACGGAGATCAGGAGACCATCGATAAGATCGATCCGATGATCGCAGAAAAGATGGGATTCAAAGCCTGCTATCCGGTATCAGGACAGACATATTCCAGAAAGGTAGACACCCGTGTGCTGAACGTTCTGGCAGGGATTGCAGCCAGCGCCCATAAGATGTCCAATGATATCCGCCTGCTGCAGCATCTGAAAGAAGTAGAAGAGCCTTTTGAAAAGACCCAGATCGGTTCTTCTGCCATGGCATATAAGAG
>USDK01000046.1 GCA_900553355.1 uncultured Lachnospiraceae bacterium | reverse complement strand
AAGTGACAAGTTTTTATTATTTCACTTGTCTACTTAGAAGGGAGCATATCATTTGTGAAAGTGTACGTCCCCATTCGCAAAAGAGGGTGTCCCCTTATTCCATATAATCACTTCGTAATGCTTCTATCAGGCTGCATCTGAGAATTTTTTTGCCGCCGATGTAATAGGCTAGTCCCACAAATCCGAAAACTGCCGCGATAAAAAGTGCGATAGGAATTATCGGAGCCGCTGCCAGAAATTCCATTGGGTCCAGGTAGCTTGCCGTTATCATGAACCCTGCAAATACTCCTGTGACCGGCAGGGTAATCAGGATGGGACGGCCGGCTATCATGAGAGCCTCAATCATAAGCATTTTCTTCATGCCATCCGGCGTCATTCCAACGGACAAATATCTTGCAAATTCTCTTTTTCTTTGTCTGATAAATCCCAGCGTGTTGGAAAATACATTAGTGATTCCGATAAAGGAAAGCAGTACACATAATGCACCGATGACCAGCTTGTATCCATTCAGCATGGCTTTGTTGTCTATCTTTTCCTGTATGCGGTTTTCCACCTCGAATGTAAGTTTCTGTCCCAGGATATCTGTCAGTTCGGTTTCTACGGAAGTCAGTTCTGTTAAAGTTTTGTCTGTCTTAGACCGTACACGGATATAAGTGTCTGATTCCGCATTTCCGATGGTTTCCTGAAGCAGTCTCCATGTGGAAAGAGAAACGAACTGGACTAGAGTGTAATTATCATATTCTTCTCTCAATTCCGGCGGTTCCTGTGTATAGCCAAGAATAGGGATCGTGATAGCCGCTTCCTGATCCTGGTTTTGTAAAGTGATTGTAGTTTGTTCCTCTGACAGAAAAGGAATATATTTTTTGTATCGGAAGTTGCTGTTTGTGCTGTCCCAGATACGGTTCAGGATCACGCTCCCTGTTCCTGCCGGGGAAACGCCGATTTGTTCACAGTATTCAGAGAAGCTGCGGTCATCCATAATGATGATGGGAGTCCGGATAGAATAGGAGCCGCTTACAGCATCGATGGCGTCTCCGGCCAGCGCCTCCAGGCCGCCCAGGTTTTTCACCTCATCGCTGACGGCATCCGACGGAACCAGGCAGAGCGCACCGGCTTTTTGATAGATCACGCTTTCTGTACTCTCTAGGGCATGGATTTCATTTTCATAAGCAAAATTCTCTATCGGCATATCTTTGACGGTTGCCATGACATCCCAGGCGTCCTGGTAGCGTTCAAAATAGGTGTGGTTTGTGCTGATTTCTGAAAGAGAGAAAAAACACAGCATGAGGGTAAAGCCCAGAAAAGAAAGTGTCAGGGAAAGCGTAGAGGTCCGCAGAGCTTTCTTTTGTGCTTTTAGAGCATTGCCGGCCAGTTCTCCTTCGACTCCAAATAAAAATGTGAGGATGTGGGAGCTTTTCTTCCGATTCAGTTGTAATTCGCCTGTATTTTTTATGGCTTCCAGTGGGGTCAGTCTGCTTAGTTTTCTGGCTGGCAGCCATGCAGAAATCAATACGGTCAGGACAGAGGCCAGAATGGTGACAGCAAATACAAGAGGATGATAAGTAAATACGGCCTCATGTCTGAAGACAATGTCATCCGCAAGGATATTAACGACCTGTATGATACCAAAGCTTAGAGCAATTCCAAGGAGACTTCCGAGAAAAATGGGAATGATACAAGGAACGGCGGCCTTCTGTAAAAGGCAGGTTCGGATCTGACCCGGTGTTGCCCCCACGCTGGAAAGGATGCCGACCTGATGAACACGGGCGTTCATGGATACAGCAAAGGAGTTATGGATGATCAAGATCAGTGACACAGACACCATCAAAAGCACAGCCAGATAAAAGGCCATCAACAAGGGTGGATCTGTATCCTGGGGGGCGTGGATGAAATAACCTGACAGCAGTGATTCATGATAGGATGCTGCAGTTTCGGAAATTCCCAGTTGCTCTGCAATCAGGGGCATATCCTGGTAAATGGTTCTCATGTTGTAAAAGCGAATATCAATCACAAGAGTCTGTTCATTCGATAATTCTTTGTTGATAACAGCGCTTTTTACATTGGCGAAGTTCTCAATGTCAGACACTACATCTTCATGAAATGTTCCGGTAAAGCGCCCCTGCCAGTTTCCCTCTTCTAAGGTAATAGATTCAATCTCATAGTTCCAGAAATTAAAAAACAGGCAGCACAGCAAAGACAAAAACAGGGAAGAAATAAAAGCCGCCAGAGAGTCTTTCCACATATATTTCACCGCCCTTTCTGATCGTTGATTATTTTTCCATCTTCGATGGTGATAATACGGTCTGCCGCCAGAGCAGTCTTTTCATCGTGGGTGACCAGAAGAATGGTTTGTTCCAGACTGCGGTTTGATAGTTTCAACAGGTCAATGATTTCCTCACTGTTTTTCCGGTCAAGATTTCCGGTAGGCTCATCAGCAAGCAATAGTGCAGGACGATAGATCAAAGACCGGGCGATGGCCGCCCGCTGCTGTTGCCCGCCGGATAATTCACCAGGGAGAGACTCTAGTTTGTCTTCTATCCCCAGAGAACGTACAATCCGGAGAAAATATTCCTGATTTGGTCTGCGCTTGTCCAATAAAAGCGGCATGAGAATATTTTTCCGGACAGTGAGGGTTGGGATCAGATTATAGAACTGGTAAACCAGACCGACTTTTCTGCGTCTGAAGATGGCCGCCTGCGTTTGATTCATGACAGATATGTCCGTTCCCTCTATCAAGACTCTGCCTTCTGTCGGTTTATCCACGCTACCCAGAATATGCAGCAGGGTGGATTTCCCAGATCCAGAGGCTCCCATAATTGCTGCAAATTCTCCTTTTTGTACCGACAGATTAATGTGGTCCAGCGCTACAACCTGACTGTTTCCGGAACCATATACTTTTCGGATATTCTCACATCGTAGTATTTCCATGCCGTTCTCTCCTTTCTTCTGCCTGCCGCGCTTGTTTTACATACAGTATAGCAAAGGAAAGTGACATCTCAGTGACGGTATATCTTTATTTCAAAACACGCGCCGCCGCCTTGCAGGTTCCGGGCCTGGATCGTCCCGTTTTGTAATTCGAAGATTTCTTTTGCGAGAGCCAGGCCGATTCCGATTCCACTTCCAACAGCGCGTCTGCCCCGATAAAAGCGTTCAAAAAGATGCGGTAAATCCTCTGTATCAAAACCTGTCCCGTCGTCCCATATCTGGATTTCTACATAAAGAGGATTGCTAAGATAATCGCAATGGACAGTTCCGCCGGGGCGTGAATGTTCCATGCAGTTTTTCAAAAGATTGATCAGGGCTTCCATGGTCCATTCCAGATCGCCGGAAAATTCAATACAGCCGTTTTCCGGAATTTCGACAGAAATATGATCTTTCCGTAATAAATCGCTTAGATTTTCTGCCGCCAGATTTAAGACGGTATAAAGATCGACTTGTTCGTGTTTCAGCGGAAGAGTCCCGGCATCAATTTTAGAAAGTGTAAGCAGGGATTCTTCCAGACGATTTAATCGTTCCAGCTGGCGTTCTGTTTGATTTACATAATCACTGCTGGTTTCTTTTTTTAAAAGTTGTAAAGACAGAAAAGCCGCCGTGATCGGTGTTTTTAGCTGATGTGCGATATTGGCCAGATTTTCAGCGAAGTTCATCTTCGCTGAAACAGCGGCTTCTCTGGTCTGACAGAGTGTCGTAACTGTTTTATATAGTTCATCCTGTAAATGGGAAAAATCATCTTCCTGCGTCTGTATCAATATCCCGTCAGCTCCTGTGTTTACTCGCTCCAGATACTCGGTCAGTTCAGCGATACGTTTTCGATTCTGCCTGTGTAATGACAGGATTCCGAAAGTAAAGGTGCATGCGGCCGCAAGAAAGAGCATAAGTGGCAAGAGGAAAATATGGGGAGGAAGTTCCTTACAAAATTCATCTGCGCGGTAGCCATATTGCTCTAAATAATTAGTTCTGGCTATTTCTTGATCCGTCATGGAGTGGTATTCTTTTAAGGTGGATAACAATTCCGGTTCTGCTTCGGGAGAGCTTTCCAATATCGTTTCACAAAATGCAGAAATATGTTCAAAAGCGATCTTCCGATAAGTCTGTAAAAGTAAGATGGATGTAAGAATCATTCCCAATAAAAGAACAGCAAGAGGAAAAACCAGCAGCATTCTTTGTTTTCTTATTTTACTCATTTCGTGTCCTCCATACGATAACCAAAACTCCGGATTGTTTTTATACAGGCAGGATTGTGCAGCTTTTCCCTTAACCGTTTCATAGCAACGGTCAGGGTATTGTCGTTTACATAGTTTCCACTGCGGTCCCAGACCTGTTCTAAGAGCTGGATTCTAGTGATGGTTTTCCCTTTATTTTCCATCAGCGTCAGAAGAATGCGATATTCCGGCTGGCTTACGATGATTTCCTTCTGTTGGTCATAGACAGCCATTGTCTCTTTATCCAGCATCAGGTCATCACAAAACAGTTTTGTGTCTTTTACGTTTTTTGTTCTCCGCAGTAATGCCAGAATACGGGAATGCAGTACTGCAAGGTCAAATGGCTTTACTACATAATCGTCAGCACCGTTTTGGAATCCGCTGACAATGTCACAGGAATCACCACGAACGGTCAGATAGATAATGGGTAAGTCCTTCCATCTATCCCGGATCCAGAGGCATAATTCGCTGCCCTGTCCGTCAGGCATGTTCCAGTCCAGCAGAGCAATGGTGGGTAAATGGCGGATCAGAGCCTTTTTTATATCGGAAATTGTCTCAAAAACTGCCACTTTACAATTTTCTTGTTCTAAATATTTTTTTACGGAATTGCCAATGACCGTATCATCTTCCGCGTAATAAATTTCAATCATGATATCCTCCAGAATTCATTATTCTTGTATAAAAAGTTTCTATGACAGACATAAAAAATAATCGTCCTGCACCTGGAAATGTAAGTACGATTATTTTTTTACTTACATATTTCCCGGAACGGATAGGTTTGAGCTATGTGCCCCAGTTGTCTTGTTAAGTATGTTATAGCAAATAGTACTTGAAAGTCAACGAAGAATCCGGGAAACGGGAATTTCTGTAAAAATCTGTAAAAACATCTTGCATTCTTCCTATATCTGTGTATAATGTTCCTTAGTTCGCTAATTTTTAACTAAAAGTATAGTATTAGAAAACCGGAGGTGAAAGTGTGGATATCGGAAAAAAACTGAAAGAACTGCGGCTGCAGAACGATCTGACACTAGGGGATCTTGCATCCAGGAGCGAACTTACCAAAGGCTTCCTCTCACAGGTGGAGCGCAATCTGACGACGCCGAGTATCGCCACACTTCAGGATATCCTGGAGGCACTGGGAAGCAACCTGTCAGAGTTTTTCCATGAAGAAGAGGAAAAGCAGATCGTATTTCAGGCACAGGACTTTTTTGTGGATGAGCAGGAGGATTATCAGATTGAGTGGGTAATCCCAAACGCCCAGAAAAACGAGATGGAACCCATCCTTCTGACATTGCATCCACATAAAAAGAGCCAGATCATGTCTGCCTATCAGGGCCAGGAATTCGGCTATGTCTTGAAGGGCAGCATCACGATCGTGCAGGGCAGTAAAAAATATAAGGTAAAGGCAAAAGAGACCTTCTACATGGACGGATCCAGAAGCCATTATCTTTACAATCACGGCAGCAGTGATGCAAAGGTATTGTGGATCACGACGCCGCCGATGTTTTAGCAGGAGGGAGAAGTGAGATGGAAGAAAAGAAACTGATCGAATTCCGGAATATTGTAAAGAATTTTGACGGTCAGATCGTTCTGAAAGGAATCAATCTGGATATTTATGAAAATGAATTTGTAACGTTGCTCGGGCCAAGCGGATGCGGAAAGACGACACTGCTGCGGATACTGGGCGGATTTTTAGATGCTGATGAGGGAAGCGTGATTTTTGACGGAGAGGAGATCAGCAAAAAGCCGCCCTATGAGCGGGAGCTGAACACAGTATTTCAGAAATATGCCCTGTTTCCCCATCTGAGTGTATATGAAAATATCGCCTTCGGGCTGAAGATCAAGAAGATGAGCAAGGATATCATCGACCAGAAAGTTATGAAGATGTTAAGGCTGATCGGTCTGGAGGGATTTGAGGATAAGAATACGACACTGCTTTCCGGCGGACAGCAGCAGAGGGTGGCCATTGCCAGGGCGCTGGTCAACGAGCCTAAGGTGCTGCTTCTGGATGAGCCTTTAGCGGCTCTGGACTTAAAGCTCAGAAAAGAGATGCAGTATGAGCTGAAACGAATTCAGCAGGAAGTCGGCATCACCTTTATTTTTGTCACCCACGACCAGGAAGAGGCGCTGACCATGTCAGACAAGATCGTGGTCATGAACCATGGAGAGATTCTGCAGGTAGGTTCGCCCCAGGATATTTACAATGAGCCCTCCAACCGGTTTGTGGCAAACTTTATCGGAGAGAGTAATATCCTGCGCGGGGTCATGCTGGAGGATTATAAGGTCCGTTTTGATGACATTACCTTTGACTGTGTGGACTTTGGATTTAAAGAAAACGAGCCGGTGGATGTGGTGATTCGTCCGGAGGATATCGACATTGTGGATGTGAAGGACGGCAAGATGACCGGCGAGGTGCTTAGTGTCCTGTTTAAGGGCGTCCACTATGAGATCATCGTGGAGACGGTGCCAGGAACTAGTGTGACGGTCAATATGCGCGTGATTCAGAATCACGATGTGACCAGCGAGGATGGAAAAGAAAAGATCAGCGCCAACAATTTTTACGTGGATATCGACGACGTGGAGGAACTGGATGATAAAGAAGTCATCGCCCGTGCCAACGCACAGGCATGGGATCCGGAGAGCGACGAGTATATTTCCATTCCAAAGATCGAGTACGAAGTATCAAAGGAAGAAGGCCAGTATCCGGTCGTGTTCTCCACTGCAAACGGTACAAAGGTAGAGAGAACAATCTTCGTAGTAGACCAGCCCTTTGTAAAGAATGAGAAGGCAAATGAGGGAATCATGGCCTTTAACTTTGTGAAAACTGTAGACGAGATCACCGAGTCTCAGGCGCTGGATACAGACTTAAAGACCTGGGCAAACGCGCAGGGGTGGAAACTGAGCAATGAGGAGCAGAGCGTGGATATCAGCGTGGATTATGAATTTGATCCGGAAAAGATCACAGAAGGCGTATATCCGATTACCTTCTGGACTACCGGACGTGAATTTAAGATTCATACGACAGATTATTCGGAGGAAGGACAGGAGGTCGGCCTGACTTTCTTCCCGGAAGATATCCATGTGATGTCCAGGACGGGGTATTAAACGATGAAGAGATTTTCACAGCTGGCGTGGCCGTATATCGTATGGGCGGCTTTGATGCTGGTACTTCCCATGGCGCTGATCGCCATGTACTCCTTTATGGAGAAGGGAAACAGTATCATTTCCTTTTCATTCACGCTGGAGCATTACGTCAAATTTTTTACCGACCAGGATTTCTTATTGATCCTATGGCGTTCGCTCCTGATTGCGGTTAAGACCACGATCATCTGTCTGATCCTGGGCTATCCGGCAGCATATTTTATTGCACGAAGCAAGGAAAAGACACAGAATATATTGATTTTATGTGTAACGATCCCCATGTGGATCAACATGCTGGTGCGTACCTATGCATGGATTGGTCTTTTGAGTGAAGGAGGCCTGATCCAGAGGATCCTGAGCCTCTTCGGGCTGGGAGACCAGGAACTACTTTATACGGAAGGCGCAGTTCTCCTGGGAATGGTATATAACTTCCTGCCCTTTATGATCCTGCAGATCCAGACTTCCTTAAGTAAAATGGATCATTCTCTTCTGGAGGCCAGTGCAGACCTGGGAGCCGGTCCGGTGCAGACCTTTAAGAGAGTGACACTTCCGCTGTCACTGCCCGGTGTGATTAACGGCATCACGCTGGTATTTCTGCCGGCAGTCAGCTCCTTCTTTATCCCGAAGCTTCTTGGCGGAGGCCAGTATTTCCTGATCGGAAATATGATTGAGAATCAGTTTATTACAGTCGGTGAATGGAATTTCGGAAGCGCCATTTCCATGATCATGGCGGTGATCATGATGCTTCTTATGATGGCGGTGCGTAAGATCGAGATCCGGAACCAGGGCGGAAAGGAGGAATAATCAGGATGAACAAAGGAAAACGGCCATTCGGGAAGATTTTGATGATCCTGATGATCGCCTTCTTCTATCTTCCTATCGTATATATGATAATTTTTTCGTTTAACGACGGAAAATCGCTGACCAGTTTTACTGGTTTTTCCCTGCGCTGGTACCGGCATATGCTGGACTCCCAGGATATGATGGAGGCTCTATATACCACTTTCAGCGTTGCGGTCCTGGCCACATTTATTTCTACAGTAGTAGGGACAATCACGGCCATCGGCCTTAGTAAGTCCAAAAAAGTGATTCGCAACGTCATGGATCAGGTAAATAACCTGCCCATGATGAATCCGGAAATCGTGACAGCCATTGGATTTATGTTGCTGTTTATCACGTTTAATGTGGAAAAAGGATACATGACCATGCTGCTGGCACATATTGCATTCTGTATCCCTTATGTGATCCTTTCTGTAATGCCAAAAATTCGTACATTGGATCCCAATCTGGCGGATGCGGCGATGGACTTGGGAGCCACGCCATGGCAGGCTCTCAGAAAAGTGATCGTACCTCAGATTACACCGGGGATCGTGTCTGGCGCGCTGATTGCCTTCACCATGTCGGTAGATGATTTTATTATTTCTTATTTTGTAACTGGAAGAGGCGTGAAGAACTTAAGTATCGTGGTCTACACCATGAGCAAACGTGTCAACCCCAGTATCAACGCGGTATCTACTCTGGTGGTGGTCATTATCACGATCGTGCTTCTGATCATCAACCTGGCTCCGGTCGTGGCGTCAAAGAGTAAGAAGACGGAGAACATCGGAAGGAAACGGCATCTGGTGCCTGCGGCGGCAGCAGTCCTCTGTGCAGCGGCTGTAGCTGTCTGTGCGGTGAATTTTAGAGGGGGAACCTCTGACCGCCCTTACGAAGGCCAGACCCTTCATATATATAACTGGGGTGAATATACCGGTGAAAATATTATCGGCGACTTTGAGGAAGAGACAGGTGCGACCGTAGTCATGGAAAATTTTGATTCCAATGAGCAGATGTACATCAAGGTTGCCAATGGAGAATCCTATGATCTCCTGGTGCCCAGCGACTATATGATCCAGCGGCTGATCGAAGAGGGGCTTCTGCAGAAGCTGGACAAATCCAAGCTTGACTGTATGGATAAGCTGGCAGATGCGGTAAAAGGGCTTCCTTATGATCCGAACAATGATTATTCGGTGCCATACTTCTGGGGCACTGTGGGAATCGTGTATGATAAAAATAAGGTAGACATTGAGGATCTGGAAAGAGAAGGCTATAACATTTTCCTGGATGAGAAATATAAAGGGGATGTATATCTTTATGATTCCGAGAGGGATTCCTTTATGATGGCGTTGAAGGCTCTGGGGTATTCCATGAATACGGAAAACGAGCAGGAGCTGCAGGAGGCATATGACTGGCTGATCCAATGTGTCGAGACTATGGATACGGAGATTGTGATGGATGAGATCATTGATAACATGGCGCAGGGAAGAAAGGCTCTGGGACTGATCTATTCCGGAGATGCGACCTACGTTATGGCAGAAAATGAGGATATGGGATACTTTATGCCGGAAACAGGTACGAACCTGTGGTCCGATGCCATGGTCATTCCGAAAAATGCCAAGAACCCGGATCTGGCTCACGCATTTATCAACTACGCTTCAGATTACGATGGGGCCTATGATAATTCCAGTTATGTGGGATATACCTCTGCCAATCAGGAGGTTATGGATACATTGTCCGGAGAGGGCGGCGATTATGAAGGGATCAATGCTTACATTCCGCGTACGGACAATAAAAATGATGAGGTTTTTGTATACAATGAAGATACAAAGAAGATCATCAGCGATCTGTGGAGCCGTGTAAAGATTGCGGCCAGCAATGCGGAATAACAAGATTAAAAAGTGAATTATGACCAGACTCCTCTATAATGATTTTCGTAAGAAAGCGAGAGTGATTATGGAGGAGTTTTCTTTTTGATAAAAATCAGATCCGGGAAATGCCGTTGGCAGCAGAATTATGGCGGAAGTGCTTGACAGCTGGTCTTTTGATATGCTACGATTTTAAACAAATCATGGAAACGCGGTGAGAAAGAGAGTACGCCTGTGGGAGGTCTTACAGAGAAGTTCCGGATAAGCTGAGAGGAACGGGCTGTGAAGCTGGCGGAAGATGGCTTTTGAGCGGTGTGGGTGAGCAGAAGTGTAAGCCCGCAAAGGGTCCGCCCTTTAAAGCGGAAGGTGTCATCAGTGCACCTGCTAAGGTCTCCGGCCGTGAGGCGGGGATGAACAGAAGTGGTAACACGGGAGAGATCCCGTCTTCTCTGACTTTTCTATTTGTAGAAGGGCCAGAGTTTTTTTATTTTTAATCATTATTTTCATGGAAGATATTCCAGATAAAAAGTGAAGGAGAGAATGGAAATGGAAAAGCAGAAGTATTACATTACAACGGCGATTGCCTATGCATCCGGCAAACCGCACATCGGAAACACCTATGAAGCAGTGCTTGCCGATGCTATCGCCAGGTACAAAAGAAGCCGTGGGTTCGATGTGTTTTTTCAGACAGGAACTGATGAGCACGGACAGAAGATTGAACTGAAGGCTGCAGAGGCAGGAGTAACGCCTCAGGAATTTGTGGATCAGGCTGCAGGGGAGATTAAGAAGATCTGGGATCTGATGAATACTTCCTATGACAAATTTATCCGGACCACGGATAAGGATCATGAAAAACAGGTACAGAAGATATTTAAGAAGCTGTATGACCAGGGAGATATTTATAAAGGATCTTATGAAGGGCTGTACTGTACGCCCTGTGAATCCTTCTGGACAGAATCACAGCTGGTGGACGGCAAATGCCCGGACTGTGGGCGTGAGGTAAAGCCGGCGAAGGAAGAGGCATATTTTTTCCGTATGAGTAAGTATGCAGACCGCCTGATTGAGTATATCAATGAGCATCCGGAGTTTATCCAGCCGGTTTCACGGAAAAATGAAATGATGAATAACTTCCTGCTTCCGGGACTTCAGGATCTGTGTGTATCCAGGACCTCCTTTAAATGGGGGATCCCAGTGGACTTCGATCCGAAGCATGTAGTCTATGTATGGCTGGATGCACTGACCAACTACATCACTGGAATCGGCTATGACTGCGATGGTGAAAATTCGGAGATGTTCCAGAAGAACTGGCCGGCAGACCTGCATCTGATCGGAAAAGATATCATTCGTTTCCATACGATCTACTGGCCGATCTTCCTGATGGCGCTGGACCTGCCGCTGCCAAAGCAGGTGTTCGGGCATCCGTGGCTTC
Source organism: uncultured Lachnospiraceae bacterium (assembly GCA_900553355.1). Taxonomy (GTDB): domain Bacteria; phylum Bacillota; class Clostridia; order Lachnospirales; family Lachnospiraceae; genus Merdimonas. The sequence goes on along the minus strand of USDK01000046.1, from coordinate 8,887 downwards.
TGCAGGGGGACGGCAAGATGAGCAAATCCAAAGGAAACGTGCTGTATGCGGATGAGCTGGTGGATTTCTTCGGTGTGGACGCTGTGCGCTATTTTGTGCTGCATGAGATGCCTTTTGAAAATGACGGTGTGATCACATGGGAGCTGATGGTAGAGCGCATGAATGCGGATCTGGCCAACACACTGGGAAATCTGGTAAACAGGACCATTTCCATGACAAACAAATATTTTGGCGGTGTTGTTACAAACAAAGGCGTGGCGGATGAAAGTGAAAAAGTCTTCGATGACGACTTGAAAGCCCAGACACAGGCGCTGGCCGGAAAGGTTGACGAAAAGATGGATAAGCTTCGTGTGGCAGATGCCATCACAGAAATCTTCAACCTCTTTAAGCGCTGCAACAAATACATTGATGAAACTACACCATGGGTACTGGCAAAGGACGAGGCAAAGAAAGACCGTCTGGAGACGGTGCTGGCAAATCTGATCGAGAGCATCAAGACCGGCGCAGAAGAGCTGAAGCCTTTCATGCCAGATACTTCCGAGCGGATCAAGGCACAGCTGGGAGACGGCAAAGTTACAGAAAAGCCGGAGATTCTGTTTGCAAGACTGGATCTTGAAGAAGTCATGAAAAAAGTTGAAGAACTGCATCCGCCGGTAGAAGAGGCCGGAGATGCTGCCGGTGGCGAAGCTGATGAAGCTGAAGATGCAGCGGTGATCGACATCGAAGCAAAACCGGAGATCACCTTTGAAGATTTCGGAAAGATGCAGTTCCAGGTAGGCGAGATCATCGCCTGCGAAGAAGTGAAGAAATCCAGGAAATTGCTTTGTTCCCAGGTGAAGATCGGCAGCCAGGTCAAACAGATCGTATCCGGTATCAAGGCCCACTATACGCCGGAAGAAATGGTAGGCAAAAAAGTCATGGTACTGGTTAATCTAAAGCCGGCAAAACTGGCAGGCGTATTGTCCGAAGGTATGCTTTTGTGCGCAGAAGACGCCGACGGCAACCTGGCACTCATGACCCCGGAAAAAGAAATGCCTGCAGGCGCAGAGATCTGCTAGTTCATTGGGGACGGGGGATTTCCGGAAATCCCCCGTCCCCAATGAAAGGATATGTGGATAGTTGAGAATGAATGTGGATAAAAGGAGGATAAGATTGTGGATAAAATCAGAATCGGTATTGTTGGATATGGAAATATTGGAAGGGGTGTGGAAAAAGCGATTGCCCGTAATGAGGATATGGAGCTTGTAGCTGTTTTTACCAGAAGAGATCCGTCTGCGGTGGAGATTGAGACGAAAACGGCATCAGTTAAATCGATGGATGACATGAAGGCAATGAAAGGCCAGATCGATGTGATGGTGCTCTGTGGAGGCTCTGCTACAGACCTTCCAGTGATGGGACCGCAGATTGCGGAAGACTTTAATACTATCGATAGTTTTGACACTCATGCGAAGATTCCGGAATATTTTGGAAATGTGGATAAAGCGGCGAAGGCCGGGGGAAATGTGGGAATCATTTCTGTTGGCTGGGATCCGGGAATGTTTTCCCTGAATCGTTTGTATGCAGAGTCGATCCTGGTACAGGGAAGCACTTATACTTTCTGGGGAAAAGGTGTAAGCCAGGGACATTCTGATGCAATCCGCCGGATTAAAGGGGTCAAAAATGCGATCCAGTACACAGTGCCGATCGAAGATGCGGTAAACCGTGTCAGAAGCGGCAGCGAACCAGAGCTGACCACCAGAGAGAAGCATCTCCGCGAGTGCTATGTAGTACCAGAAGAGGGTGCGGATCTGGCAGCTATTGAAAATGCAATCAAGACAATGCCGAATTATTTCGATGAATATGATACGACAGTAACCTTTATCTCAGAAGATGAGCTGAAGGCAGAACACAGCAGCATGCCTCACGGTGGATTTGTAATCCGCAGCGGTGAGACAGGAACTGACGGAAGCAAACATATCATTGAATATTCTCTGAAACTGGATTCCAACCCGGAATTTACCGCCAGCGTACTGGTATGCTATGCGAGAGCGGCATATAGATTATCAAAGGCTGGAGAAAGCGGCGCAAAGACCGTATTCGACATTGCACCAGCATTGTTGTCTATGAAGACACCAGAGCAGCAGAGAGCAGAGTTATTATAAAATGTGGAAAAATACACTGTTGATAGACATGTGGATAGATTGTGGAAAACATTAATTGGGGACGGGGGATTTTCGAAAATCCCCCGTCCCCAATGGAGGGCTTATGATTTTTGAAACGCATGCGCATTATGATGATGAGCAATTCGATCCGGACAGGGACGAACTTCTGCATTCGATGGCGGCCGGCGGGATTGGCACGATTGTAAATGTCAGTGCGTCTTTTGATTCCTGCCGGAAGGTTGTGGATTTGGTGCAGAATTACCCGTTTATGTATGCCGCGGTGGGAGTTCACCCGGACGAGGTGGGCGAACTTGATGAGCAGAAGCTAGATGAGATGCGGAAGCTCTGTGCGGACCCGAAGGTGGTGGCTGTCGGTGAGATCGGTCTGGATTACTACTGGGACAAGGAATCCAGAGAGCTTCAAAGGCACTGGTTCGTCCGGCAGCTGGAACTGGCAAGAGAGTTGGGACTACCCGTGCTGATCCACAGCCGGGAGGCGGCCGCGGACACGATGGAAGTGATGAAGCAGTATGCAGAAGGGCTAAAAGGCGTTATACACTGCTACTCCTACTCGGCAGAGATGGCGAAGGAATATGTAAAGATGGGATTTTACATCGGAGTCGGAGGCGTCGTCACTTTTAAAAATGGAAGAAAGTTAAAGGAAACGGTGGAAACCATTCCGTTGACATCCATTGTCCTTGAGACAGACTGTCCTTATATGGCTCCGGTACCTTATCGTGGGAAAAGAAATTCCTCTCTTTACCTGCCGTATGTAGCAGAAGAGATTGCTTCGCTCAAGCAGGTCAGCTATGAAGAAGTAGTGGACCAGACAGAAAAAAATGCGAAAGACCTGTTTCGTCTGTGCTGATATATAAGCGATATCGGACAAAAGTGACATATGAGGATGCTCAGAGGAGCGCTCCGGTCTCATCGCAGTAAATGACATCACATTCTATATGAAAATGATAATGAACCTCCGTGCGGTAAAGCCTCAGTTCGTAAACAGCTTTCCCACGGGGGCTATTTTGTTTTAAATGATCTTTTATGACCTCTTTTGCAAATTTCTCTTCACGAATTGGCAGCAGAGTATTCGCAATAACGTACAATCTGGTTTCCGTCTGATCTGCAGATGAAAAGACAGAGGAGCTGACGATTTGACAGGGAGATGTTTCTATGGACAAAAATAAGGCCAGCACAAGCACAGCCAGAATCAGAAGAAGAGATCCAGATTTAAAATAGTTCTTTTTTGGATTCATAAAATACCTCGCCATACAAATAATGGATTCAGGGCAAAATAAGTACAGTGTAACTAATTACAGTGTATGTTAATATATCTATTTTTTCAACAGAAATATAGGTATACTTAACAAAGAAACGGTATGGTGAGATTATGAGCAAGATAAGGATTGATCTGGAAAGAGTTTTAGCCGAAAAAGGAGTCAGCAAGACGCAGTTATGCTATACCTGCAGACTTCAGAGAACACAGCTGAATAATTACTGCAAAAATAAAGTGGTAAGGGTTGATCTGCATACACTTGCCAAAATCTGTGACTGCCTGGAATGTGGAATCGAAGATATCCTGAAACTTGAAAGAGAAGAGGATAAGAATTCCTGACTACAAATCTGAAATATTTCCAAAAAGTTCATTTTTTCTTAATTAATATTTTAATTTTTGCTATATCATAAAACTTCAAAATATTGTATAATTACTAATATACTTTTTTACTGGAGTGTAATGATGAGCGGTCCGACACTGGGAAATCCAAAGAATACAATAGAAATCCTGCAGAAATATAACTTCTCATTTCAAAAAAAATTCGGTCAGAACTTCCTGATTGATACCCATGTATTAGACAAGATCATAAAAGCGGCAGAAATTACAAAAGACGATATGGTGCTGGAAATCGGTCCCGGAATCGGGACAATGACGCAGTATCTTGCCGAGGCGGCCAGAAAGGTAGTTGCGGTGGAAATCGATAAAAATCTGATTCCCATACTGGCAGATACGTTGGGTGAATATGAAAATGTGCAGGTGATCAATGACGATGTTTTAAAACTGGATATTCGTGAACTGGCAGAACGTGAGAATAGCGGAAAGCCGATCAAAATAGTGGCGAATCTGCCATACTATATCACGACGCCGATTATCATGGGCCTGTTCGAAGAACATGTGCCGATGGAAAGCATTACCGTGATGGTACAAAAGGAAGTGGCAGACCGGATGCAGAGCGGACCAGGAAGTAAGGACTATGGGGCCTTATCACTGGCAGTTCAGTACTACGCAAGCCCATATATCGTGGCAAATGTTCCGCCGAACTGTTTTATGCCCCGGCCCAAAGTCGGCTCTGCGGTCATTCGTTTAAGCAGACACGAACATCCGCCGGTAACGGTGAAGAATGAAAAGTTCTTATTTCATATCATCAGAGCTTCTTTCAATCAGAGAAGAAAGACACTGGCAAACGGTCTCTACAATTCAGGACAGTGCTCGCTCCCCAAAGAAAAAATCATAGAAGGAATCGAACGCCTCGGAAAGGGTGCGGGTATCCGGGGGGAAGCGCTGACACTGGAAGAATTTGCAGAACTTGCGGATTATTTATGGGAACAGATCCATGGAGAGCCTGTTTCCTGAAATAAAAAAGAAAAAGAAAGGGTGAAGTGAATGACAAACAAAGATTCATCATTAAAGGAATATGCATTATTTGAAGTCACACCGGAAATTGAGCGCTTTGCAAAAATCTGTGAAGAGAAAAACGCCATAGATAAAGAGCTTTATACAAAGTATGAGGTAAAACGAGGCCTTCGTGACCTGAACGGAAAGGGCGTGCTTGCAGGCCTGACCAACATCTCAGATGTATGCGCTACAAAGATTGTGGACGGAAAAGAAGTTCCCTGTGCAGGAAATCTTTACTATCGTGGATATAATATCAAAGATCTGGTAAAAGGATTCCTGGCTGAGGATCATTATGGATTTGAAGAGATTTCCTATCTGCTGCTTTTTGGAGAACTTCCAAATGAAAAAGAGCTTTCCACTTTCCACAAGACGCTGGTAGAGCGCCGCACACTTCCCCCTACTTTTGTACGGGACGTGATCATGAAAGCGCCCAGCAGAGATATGATGAACAGCCTGTCCCGGTCGATCTTAAGCTTATATTCTTATGATTCCAAGGCGGACGATACATCGATTCCGAATGTTCTCAGACAATGCCTGAATCTGATCAGCCAGTTCCCGATGCTGATGGTCTATGGCTATCATGCGTATAATTACAGGATGGGTGATGACCTGTTTATCTATGCACCGTCACCGGAGCTCTCCACAGCAGAGAATATCCTGATGATGTTAAGAGAGGATCGTAAATATACGAAACTTGAGGCAAGGATTCTGGATATGGCACTTGTGCTTCACATGGATCACGGCGGAGGAAATAACTCTACCTTTACAACTCATGTGGTTACCTCTTCGGGTACTGATACATACTCCACGATTGCGGCAGCCATGGCATCCTTAAAGGGGCCGAAGCACGGCGGCGCCAATATCAAGGTGACCCAGATGTTTGAGGATATGAAGGAAAAAGTACATGACTGGGAGGACAGAGACGAGGTCCGTAACTATCTGGTACAGCTGCTGGAAAAGAAGGCATTTGATAAAAAAGGCCTGATCTATGGAATGGGACATGCGATCTATTCCGTATCTGACCCGAGAGCAGATATCTTTAAGGATTTTGTTAAGAAGCTTGCAAAGGAAAAAGGATATGAAAAAGAATATGCTCTTTACGAAATGGTAGAACATATGGCTCCAGAGGTCATTGCAGAAAAGAGAAAGATCTACAAAGGCGTAAATGCCAACGTGGATTTTTACAGTGGTCTGGTATACAGCATGCTTGGAATTCCGTCTGCTTTGTATACGCCGATCTTTGCGGCGGCGCGTATCGTAGGGTGGAGCGCCCACAGACTGGAAGAGCTGATCAATGTAGACAAGATCATCCGTCCGGCTTACAAGCCTCTGGCAGAATACCGCGAGTATGTAAGGATGGAAGAGCGTTAAATGAAAGAAGAATTTTATTATCCATCTTTCGATAAAGAGACCAGCATTCATGCGGTGGCATGGGTGCCGGAGCAGGAAGTCAAAGCTGTGCTGCAGATCTCTCACGGGATGGTGGAATATATTGACAGATATGACACATTTGCAACATGGCTTTCGGAAAGAGGCTTTTATGTCACAGGAAATGACCATCTTGGCCATGGAAAATCCATTGCTTCCGAAGAGAACTATGGATTTTTCCATGAGCCGGATGGAAACCGGTGCGTGATAGAAGATATCCATCAGCTTCGGGAATGCACGGAAGAAAGACTGCCTGGCGTTCCTTATTTTATGCTGGGGCACAGTATGGGATCTTTTCTGCTGAGACAGTATATTCTCAAGCATGGCCGCGGACTTGCCGGTGCGGTCATCATGGGGACGGGAGATAAAGGAAGAATACTTCTGGAGGCTGGACAGGTTTTGTGCCGCATTTTTGCAATGGTAAAGGGATGGCATTACCGGAGCCGGCTGATTGACAGCCTGGGGCTTGGAAGCTATAACAAAAAATTTGAACCCAGCGAGAGCAAAAAAGAATGGGTGACTTCAGATACAGAGATCAGGAAGGCATATGAAGCAGATCCACTGTGCAGCTTTACCTTTACCCTCAACGGTTATTATCAGATGTTTGAGGGGATGAAAAAGATCTCGGGAAAAAGAAGCGCTATCCGGATACCCCGGACACTTCCGATTCTTCTGGTTTCTGGAAAGGAAGATCCCGTTGGTGATTTTGGAAAGGCAGTAGAGAAGATTTTTCACCAGTATCAGGAAGCCGGAATCAAAGACGTGACTATGAAACTTTATGACAATGACCGGCATGAGATTTTGAATGAGCAGGACCGGCAGCAGGTATATGAAGATATTTTCAAATGGATGGAAGACAGAATTTAGAAAAGGACGCCAAAGTAAGAGGCGCCCTTTTTTTATATTGGCAATTGGGGACGGGGGATTTTCAGAAATCCCCCGTCCCCAATGAAATGATCGGGGTACACTTTTCAGGGATATCAGAGGGTCTCGAACAAAATCCCCAGGGTATTGGGGCCACAGTGGCTGGAGATGGTGCAGCATGCTTTTGTGACCTGGATTTCCTGAAAAGAAGTTGTTTCTTCTACGGCCTTTTTTACCAGGCCTATATATTCTTCAGGAATTCCGGAGTGGGTAATAAATAGCAGTTCCGGATTTGGATTCGGGTACCTGGAGAGCTCATCTTTGACATATCGTACCAGAGCTTTTTCCAGAGAACCGCGGTATTTTTTCCCGACATCCATACTTCCGTTCCGGTTATCTACTTCGATACAGGGCTTTAGCTTCAACAGGTTGGCGCCTAAAGCCGCTACCGCAGAACAGCGGCCTCCTGCATGGAGAAATGTCAGTGTGTCAAGGACGAAGCTGGCATGGCATTTGGAAGTGCGAACCCTCAGAGCTTCGGCGATAGAAGCGGCGTCCTGTCCGCCGGCAATCATTCTTCCGGCATCGGCGACAAGAAGACCGGTTCCAGAAGAAAGACTGCAGCTATCGATAACATGTACGTGTCCCAGCATTCCGGCTGCCAGGCAGCAGTTCTGGTAGGAACTGGACAGACCACTTCCGATATTAATATGGATGACCTCATATCCTTCTTCGACCCAGGGACGAAAATAATCCAGATACTCTTCTACGTTTACTGCCGCGGTTTTCGGCAGGAGTCTGTGGTCGTAATATTCCTGGTAAACCTGCTCTGGTGTAATATCAATATTATCCTTATAGTCCCTGTCATTTAAAATAATATGAAGAGGAACATAGTGAACATGATAGCGTTCTTTCAATTCCTCTCCAATATCACAGGTGCTGTCTGCGCTTAAAATGATTTCTGGCATAATGTACCCTCCCTGTTATAAAAATTCCGAAGATATTTCAATAGTCAGCGTTCTTTTGAAACCATTCTATTATAACTCCAATATTCAATCTGTGCATAGATACTGTGTGGAACTTTCTTTTAGAAAAAATGGCTGCATAAAAAGTCTAAATATAGGTTTGATATGTTCAGGGCTATGTTATATGATGTAATAAAAGAAAAGTGAGATGGCAATAAAAATTTTATCTCAATATTGCAGTTGATATAAGCAGATACGAAAAGAAATCGAAAACAGGTTGATTCTTAGCGATGAGAATTACTGTAGGAGGGAGTATAGTGATCAAAAAAAAGATACGATATATTATAATCGTAATATGTTTATTACTCATTGTAATAAAAGTAATAAGCCCGATAGCATTTGCCAAAGACGGGATGATCACCAGAATAAAAGTAGATGAATTTGACAAAAAAGATTTATACGATATTTATATCTATGAACTCGACCGGATCAGTCGCCATAACGGAGCAGTCATGAAAAATGTGTACTTTTTTAATCTAGGGTTTGCTGAACCGCATGTAGAAAGTGAAGAAAGGGGAGTGGAGATAAAAGTTGAACAAGTATTTCCGTTTTTATATAAGTGGAAATGTACTTCTGGCGATGGCGACTATAGGGTAACAATAAATAATAAAAAATATTATCTTGTTTATTTGTGTAATTAGTTCGTATTATGGTAAAACAAAAGGAATATAGAGCAATTTAAAGCTATATTTAATTGTAAAGCGGGGCTGTCGCATCAATGATTAGGAAATCATAGATGCGGCAGCATCTTTTTGCCC
>USDK01000045.1 GCA_900553355.1 uncultured Lachnospiraceae bacterium | reverse complement strand
TTATTCTCTGCAAAAAAGTGCTGCCGCACTAATTATTTAGTGCGACAGCCCCTTTAATGGCAATGCTTTTTCTACTTTTTTAATTCCATCGCCGATGATTGCCTGTGTTCTTGCGGCAGATTCATCGGCCTGTTCTTTGATGTCGGGGATACCGGTCTGGGATTCCAGGTTTTTCGTGTCGTTTACAGGCAGCACTACAAAGACAGCGCCGTTTTCACCTTCGTATCGATGAGTCCACATGGGTGTGAAAGTGACGTCGGTCAGCGACACCTTTCCCTTTGCGTCACTGGAAAGGGAGAGCGACAGCAGATAGCTGTCCTCCGTTTCTCCTGTGGGAAGTTCATCCTGCATGTATTCAATCTGCTGATTGGACAGGAAGTTTCCAATGGCATAGGCACAGAGCATCTGGTGCCCTTTGTCGGAGGATGTCAGCACATCCACCGGCTGGATTACGTGAGGGTGGCTTCCGATCAGTGTGTCGATTCCCATGTCACAGAGCTTCTGTGCAATCTCCTCTTGTTCTTCGGACTGTGTCGTCTGGTATTCAGTTCCCCAGTGCATGTAGGCGATGGTATACTGAGCACCCTCTTGTTTCATGGCGTTTAGAGACTCTTCCATTTCTTTGTAAAAGGTATCCAGGTCATTGTAGTCAAACGAATTGATCAGAGGAGCGATGTCGTCTGATACCGGTAGGGCGTTGATGGATGTTTCCGCTCCATCTTCTGTCGTCTCATAAACATAACTGATCACACCGACCTTGATACCGTTTACATCTACAATCTCATAGCGCTTCTGTTTTTCATCAGAACGGGTACCCATATACGAAAGATCTTTTTCTTTCAGCACGTCCATTGTCCGAAGCAGTCCTTCATCGCCTCCGTCCAGAAGATGGTTGCTGGCCAGATTGACGATATCGAAACCGCAGCCGGCAAGAGAGTCTGCCAGCGCATCCGGAGCACGGAACATCGGATAACCGCTGTACCCGGCATCTTCACCGGCAAGAGAGGATTCCAGTGTGACGGTGGAGATATCGGCCTGTTCCAGAAGAGGACGGCAGTAGTCGAAAATAGGATCATAGTTGTAGGTGTTCTCTTCGGAATTGTAATAAGTATCAGATTCTAAGATTGGTCCATGGAAAACGATGTCTCCGGCAGCGGTCCAGGTGGCAGTGGCGGATAGATTCTTTGCCGCCTCAGTAGTCTTTCCCTGATTCTGGCCTGTAGAAGGAAAAGCAAGTGATGTCAGGGCTGCCAGCAGGATGCCGAGAATAATCAGCTCAAATAAAAAGATAAAAAAGTTTTGATCGCTGTCAGAAAAAAATTTCAGACGGTCCTGGCGGCTTTTCTGCTCCAGGGCCTTTTTCCTGTGTTCTTCAAATTCAGACATTTCTTTTGTTGAGTCTCTTCCAGAAAATGAAAGAAACCCTCCCCCTCTTTTGTATCTTAAAGATATTGTAACTCTGTAAAAGGGTAAAAACAAGCGCAAGTTTTGGTGATATTATCACGGAAATCTGTACGCCGATGCGGTATAGTACGGGTAGAAAAAAGAAGTGAAAAGCGGAAAGGAGATAAGCTTATGAAATTTAAATTAGACGACAGATTAAAACAATACATGGAAGAAAATCATTACAGAGACATTTTGATCATACCAAGGCTCTGCCAGACCTGAGGCGGCCATGTCCTGAATATATCAGCAAGGTTTGTTGATCAGAAAGAAGCGGATGCTTTAATGAAAAAGGAGTATAAAAGCTTTCCGAATGAAGTAGGGGAAGTATGGATCCCGAGGGTGCCCGAAAGCTTCGCCGAGACGGTGAAGCTTGGGCTTGGACGTTTTTTTAAACGTATTACGGTAGACGGGATCTATTCCACATGATTTTCAGGATGCGTTATATTTCCCGACAATAAATACGGAAAGGAAGATGGCCAGGCAGAAAACAGAGTTCAGTGCCATGCCGGACTCCAGACCGATGAGATCGCTTACGATGCCGACGATCCAGGGGCCGAACATACCACCCAGGCCTCCGAAAGCCAGGAAGACACCCAGTGTCCGGCCAGTATGGCCAGGTGATCTTTCCGAGATAATGGCGGTTGAGGTCGGGAAGATGACGGAATAGCAAAACCCGGTGATAGAGGCGAGGATAGCAAAGGCGTCCGGGCCAAATACACCGGCAAGGATGCAGCATGCCGCTCCGGAAGAAGCGATAAGAACACTGCGAAAATGGCCCAGGCGGTCAACGAAAAGGCTTCCGGCAAACCGGCCGGCTGTGATGCCGATGTAAAAAAGGGAAAGGCCGGTGGAGCTTTCCAACACAGAAAAATGCTTAACATTCTGGTAGAAGTCCACCAGCCAGCTGGCAGTTCCAATCTCGGCTGCCATATAAGCGAAGTTCGAAAAATTCATGATCCATACCCCAAGACGAGCAGATCCTTTGGAGCTTTCCTGTGAAAGCTCCTTTTTTTCAGACATGCCGCCGGCGTTTCTGGATACCGGGGGATTTTTAAGAAGGACAAAATAGAAGGCGACCGGAACCGCGATGATCAGTCCAATGCGGTAGATTACTCTCCAGCTCGTCCCCTGGTCCAGAAGCAGACCGGCGATCACAGGGGTAATAAATGCGCCGCACCCGGCGATCGCAGCAAGGATATTTAAGTACCGGCCTTTCTTCTCCTGGTAGAGGGCGGTGATGATATTGCAGCCGCCAAGTTCTAAGGACCCAAGGCCGATCCCGATAAAAAAGATAAAGGCAATCAAAGGAAACATTCCGGAGGAGGCAGAATAGCCCACAACCCCGAACAACAGGCTTGCCGCGGCCAGTACCAGAGTAAATTTGGGCCCGGTCCGGTCTGCCAGGATGCCGGCCAGTAAGGTGGCGGCAAAGTATCCGGCATACTGTCCCATGACAATGGTTCCGCCGGAAGCATAATTAAAATGAAGATCTGACAAGAGGGGAGAAAGGGTCGTTCCCCGCATGCTGTCAAATATCCCAAAAAGCAGATAGCTTAAAAATCCGCCCAAGGTAAGTATCATAAGCTGACGTTTTGTGATCGTATACATATTGGCTCCTCCAGGATAGTTATTTCGGAGAGGTCTTGTATATGTCTCCTGCTTTTAGTATGATTATATCATCAAATAGAACGGGTAAATAATAAAATACAGCCAAATAATATGATAAAAACGTCAAAAAGGAGGGTAATATGATAATCATGGGTGATACGGTCGTGGATGAATACGGCCATGAGGATCTGGAGCATTTCTCACCGGGATTTCTGGTAGGCTGCTATTTTGATGATCTGGAGAAAAAGTCAATCCCCTGGCACTGGCATGAAGAGATGGAGACGGGGATCATTATGGACGGGGAGGTAGCGCTCCACACTCCGGAGCATGAGTGGAGGCTGCAGAAAGGAGACGGTTTTTTTATCAACAGCGGAACACTGCATGAGATCAGGAGCCTGAAAGGAGGCCTGTGCAGCGTCCGTATCCTGGCCTTTCATCCAAAGCTTGTCGGAGCATATGACAACAGTATTTTCTGGGAGAAGTATGTGCTGCCGGTAATGGAGCATCCGGAGATCGAGTCTCTGAAGCTGGACCAGGATCTGCAGAAAGCAAAGAGAGATCTGATTGAAGCAGCATGGATCAGCTGTAGAAATGAAGAGTATGGATATGAAAGCCAGGTACGGGAATATCTGACAAGACTTCTCCTTCTGATCGGGGATGGCAGGCCGAAGAGCCTGATGGATCATGCGGAAAAATCCAGGCGCTATCATGAACGGATGAAGCAGATGCTGATCTTTATCAAGGATCATTATGGGGAGAATCTGACGGTCCGGGATATTGCCGGCAGCGCATCGGTCAGTGAGAGTGAGTGCCTGCGCTGTTTTCGTACAGTACTGGATACATCTCCCATAGCATATCTGAAATCATACCGCCTTCAGAAGGCCGCGAATCTTCTGGAAACGACCTCCCGGAAGATTTCAGATATTGCGGCTCAGTGTGGTTTTGGGGAAATGAGCTATTTTGCAAAATCCTTCCGGGAGGTCTATCAGTGTACTCCGTCCCAGTACCGGAACAGATAAAAAGAAAAGTAACATTACAGTGAGACGGCGATCATGCCAAGGGCGGCTGCGCCGACGACTGCATAAATGCTGTTGATGGCAGTACAGATCGTCATGACGGGATTCCTGATTTTCCAGCGAGTGTAGGCGAGGATGGAATATACTCCAGCCAGGATCATGAATCCTGCATAGGCGATAATGATGATCCTGGCGGCCGGAAGTTCCAGTGCCCAGGGGAATGTCCGGAGGGGAAGGATCGTCCAGGGGAGGAAGACGGCGATGGCAGCGATAAAAGTACATATATTTTTCTTCATGATGGTTATCTCCTTTCTGCCTGCCCGAATCGAAGGCAGGATATGATGATACAGACGAGGGTGATGCCGGCAGCGGCAGGAATCCAGGGGAAGAGATCCAGGGCAGAAGTATTGCCGGCAAACTCACCGTATTTCCAGGTTACGATATAGAAGGGATAACAGGGCGGGTACAGATACCATGCCTTTACATTGATCATCAGGACAGTCGGCACCATAGATGCAAGGCCTACCGTAATGGAAAATACCGGTGTCTGGAGACAGACAGCCAGCATCCAGTAGACGGCCAGCATAGGCAGGGAGGATAGAAAGAGGATGCCTGCCAGGGCGAAGACTTCTCCGGTTCCTGCCATCAGAGCAACGTCTGTGGATCTGGAAGCGATCCAGGCAGAGACGAAATACATGCCGGTCATCAGAGCCGTCTGCAGGAATGCCAGCACAAGGAGCACGATAAATTTGCACAGGGATAAGGCAGAAGGGTGCAAAGGGAGAGCCAGCATTTTGAGGATCCCTTTGTGCCCTCGTTCCAGCTGCTGCAGCATGACGGTACATACGATCATGCTGGCAGGAAAGATAAACCAGGCAAAGCCCATGTAGGACTGGATCAGAAAATTATGTTCCGGCGAGATCCCTTCCATGACCGGGGTCAGGCTCATATCTGCGTTGACGATGTTTGGGAGCCACAGGATGACCAGCGGCAGTAAAAGAAGCAGTGTGATCCTGGATCTGCGAATCTTCCGGAACTCTGTAGATAAAAGTGTAAGAAATCTCATAATGTATACCTCCGTATTCTGGCGGCCGGGAAGGCCAGGATGATCAAGGCAGCCGTCTCGGCCGCCGCGCCGATAAGCAGGTGAGTCAGACTGGATCCGGCAGCTTCCAGTCCGGCAAAAGGGGTCAGGAAGGGAACCAGCTTCAGCGGAAAAGGTCCTCCGGTCAGGACGGTGACTGTGGAAAGAAACAGGACTCCGATCCCTAAGGAGATCCACATATTTTCACACCAGGAAGAGACCATCAACATGAAAAGAATGGTGGGGGTCCCAAGGAGTGCCATGGTGCCAGAATATTTTAATAATTCCAGATAAAAGTCTTCCGGAATGGAAAACCAGTGTGCTGCGCAGAAGGTCAGCCCCAGACCCTCCAGTATAAGAAGAGTGAAAAATGCCATGACAAGGATCGCTGCCTTGCCGAAATAGATCTGCTCCGGGTTCAGAGGAAGGGCCAGCATGTGGCGCAGCGCCCGGTCTGCATATTCGGTGTGGTACATGATACAGGCGCCGCAGACGATCAGGATCATCTGGAGCAGCAGGATCATCTGGGAATTGGCGTTAAGCAGGATTTTAAGCGCCGGACCGGAAAGAGCGGTAAAAGTATCCAGGCGTGCGGCGGTGTTGATGACGGGGATCAGAGCCGCCAGGATACCGCCGGTCAGGAAGGCTGGCACAAATCCGGTAGATTTTAGCTTTCTGTATTCGATGGCGATCATCATGACAGCTTCCTCCGTTTCTGATTGTCTTCATCGATCAGGGCCAGGAAGGTTTCCTCCAGATTATCAGTAGGGAATCCCTTCATGGCAGCATCGTGGCGCAGATCTTCTATACTTCCTTCAAATAAGAGCCGGCCGTGGTTCAGGATCCCGATATCGTCAGCCATCAGTTCGATCTCCGGCAGCAGGTGGGAGGATACCAGGACGGTACAGCCCAGGCGTCCGGGAAGGGAGCGGATCAGAGTGCGGATTTCGTGAATCCCGGCAGGGTCCAGGCCGTTAGTAGGCTCATCCAGGATCAGAAGCGGCGGACGTCCGATCAATGCGCCGGCCAGTCCCAGACGCTGTTTCATTCCCAGAGAATATTTTTTCGCCGGACGGTCAGCGGCGTGGGCAATGCCGGTCAGCTCCAGGGCTTCTTCCACCGAAGATTCTGGAAGCTTTAAGATCCGGCGGATGATGTCCAGATTTTCCCGGCCGCTTAAGTTCCCATAGAAGGCCGGCTCCTCGATGAGAGATCCGGTTTTCCCAAGAATCTGCATCCGGTCTTTTGGATAATGCATGCCGGCGATAGTAAACTCACCTGCGGTGGGCCGGGTAAGACCCAGGAACATTTTCATGGTGGTAGACTTCCCGGCGCCGTTAGGACCAAGAAAGCCGTAGACTGTACCCTTCCGTATATGAAGATTCAGGTGCTGGACGGCTGTAAAATTGCCATAGATTTTTGTCAGATGATTTGTTTCGATCATATTCATTGTGACTTGCCTCCTTTGTCTTGATGGTTTTATCATACTGCGGCCGCCTTACAGGGACATTTCCGCTGCCTTACATTTACCTTACATTTGTCCGGCAGAATGGTTTTGGAAGAAAAACTGTGGTATAACATCTATTAGAAAGAGATGAAGAGGGATTGACATGAGAGAAGATTATCTGAAAGAGAAAAGGATCCTGCTGGTGGACGATGAGCAGGAGCTGCTGGATCTGGTATGTTCCATCTTAAAAGAAGAAGGCTATCAGAACATCTTTACTGCCTCCAGCCAGACAGAGGCTCTTGAAAAGGCAGAAAAGACGTCGCCCCAGCTTGCCGTGCTGGATGTGATGCTTCCGGACGGGAGCGGTTTTGAACTGTTTGAGAAACTGAAGAAGATGGGAGACTACCCGGTCCTGTTTCTGACAGCCTGCGGTGAGGATGAGGATAAATTTAAAGGGCTCGGCCTGGGGGCAGATGATTATATGGTGAAGCCCTTTCTCCCAAAGGAGCTGAGCTTAAGGATCGCAAGTATTTTGCGCAGGAGCTATAAAAATGAGGATCCGCTGGTGAGGCTTGCAGACTGTGTGATCGACTTTGCCAGTGCAGAGGTGGAAAGACAAGGGAAGACCCTGCCGCTGACAGCCAAGGAATATGCGATCCTGACGGCGCTTTGCCGGAATGCAGGCAGGATCGTGACCATTGATGCATTATGTGAGGCGGCCTGGGGAGATAATCCCTTCGGGTATGAAAATTCCCTGATGGCACATATCCGCCGGATCCGGGAAAAGATTGAGGCAGACCCTTCACATCCGAAGTCTCTGCTCACCGTCAAAGGTCTGGGGTATAAACTGATCGTGGAGGGAAGATGAGATGAAGAATGCATTGAAATTGCTGCGCCGCATGGTTCTGGGACTGCTGGGAGTCATGATCCTGCTCCCCATCGTGAATCTGGTGATCTTGTTTGTTACCTTATGGGATGTCGGCGGCAACGGAGGCCCTTATTCCCTGGCAGAAGAGACAGCGGCAGGGCTGACAAAGGATTCTTATGGATACCATCTGGCCGGAGACGCACAGGCAGCGCTTGAAGAGCAGGGGGCATGGGCGGTCCTGATCGATCCTTCCGGGGCGGTGGTATGGCAGACGGACAATCTGCCGCCGCAGATCCCGAAGACTTACAGCCTGGCAGATGTGGCGAGGCTTACCAGGGGGTATGTGGATGATTATCCCACCTTTCCGGCAGAAAATGAAAATGGCCTGGTGGTCCTGGGGTTTCCAAAGGAGAGCTATTGGAAACACATGTATCCGGCCTGGGACTATCGGTTGATTTCAAAAAGCATTCCCGTTGCAGGACTTGCCATCCTGATCAATGTGGGTGTGATCATTTTGATCTATGTGATCACGGATATGAAAATCCTGCGCTCTGTAGGTCCCATCATGGAGGGAATCCAGAGGTTGTCGGAAGGAAAGGAGGTACGCCTGAAGAAGAAGGGGATGCTGGCAGATATTGCAGAAAGCGTCAATCGGACATCCCAGATCCTTGAGGAGAAAGACCGGAAGCTGAAGAAGAAGGAGACGGCCAGAGCCAACTGGATCGCAGGAGTATCTCATGACATCCGCACGCCTCTTTCCATGGTGCTTGGCTATGCCGGACAACTGAAAGACAGTGAAAATCTGAACGAGGAAGAACACAGAAAGGCAGAGGTGATCTGCCGCCAGGGACAGAGGATGAAGAATCTGATCAATGACCTGAATCTGGCATCGAAGCTGGAGTATAATATGCAGCCCCTTCACGAGGAGAAAACCGGGGCCGTGTCTCTGGTACGTCAGGTAGTTGTGGACTATATGAATACGGAGCCGGAGGGGCAGTATGCCATCTGCTGGATGACCAGGGAGGGCCTGGGGCCGTGCATGATCCAGGCAGATCCCGCGCTTCTTAAGAGAGCGGTAGGAAATCTGATCCAGAACAGTGTGAACCATAACCCGGAGGGATGTACAATCTATGTAACTGTAGATCGGGAAGAGAATATCTGCCAGATCCGGGTAGAGGATGACGGTGTGGGAATCTCGGAGGAAGAGTTAAAGCGGCTTGATAACACGCCTCACTATATGCTCTGTGATGAAAATGTGACCGGGCAGAGACATGGTCTGGGGCTCTTGATCGTGCGCCAGATTGTGTATGTCCATCATGGGGAGTTTGAGGTCGGACGCAGCAGCCATGGGGGATTTCGGGCGGAAATCCGGCTTAAGATGGGTTGACATTTGCCGGCGCTGTGTTATACTATTTCACAGATTCATATCGGAAACATAGAGTGGACGAGAGTTCATGAAGGGGTGCACCACCGCGGGTGTATTTCTTTGTGAACTCTCTTTATCTTTTGAAAGGTTCCCTGTGCTTCCGGGAAAGGAGGGTTTATGATCAGGGTAAATGGAGCGGATCAGCCTCTGAAAGAAAGAATGCTTTTGTCGGATTTCCTTAAGGAGGCCGGATATCAGAAAGGGCGGATTGCCGTAGAGCTGAATGAAAAGATCATTCCTAAGAGTCAGTATGATCAGACATGGATTTCAGACGGGGATGTGCTGGAAGTGGTAAGTTTTGTAGGAGGTGGCTAGGATGAAGCCGACGAAAGAAGAGATATGGCAGGCTCTTGCGAAAAGACATTCGGCAGAGATACAGAAAAAGCTTTGCCGTGCGAAGGTAGCGGTGGCAGGGCTTGGAGGTCTTGGATCTAATGTGGCGGTTTCGCTGGCACGTATCGGCGTGGGGCATCTTCATCTGGTGGACTTTGACCGGGTGGATCTGACCAATCTGAACCGGCAGCAGTATTTTTTGAAGGATGTGGGAAGGTATAAGACAGAAGCCCTGACAGAAGAGCTCCTGGAGATCAATCCTTATCTGGATATCCGGACAGACTGCCTGAAGGTGACAGAAGAAAATCTGGAGGAACTGTTCCAGGCGGATGAGATCGTCTGTGAAGCCTTTGATGTGCCGGAGTGCAAGGCCATGCTGGTCAACGGTATCCTGGAGCGCTGCCCGGAGAAAATTGTGGTAAGCGCCTCGGGAATGGCGGGGTATGGAAAAAGCAATGAGATCCGTACCAGAAAAGTAACAAAGCATTTTTATCTGTGCGGAGATGAGGTCAGTGATTCCGGCAGCGGCATGGGGCTGATGGCTCCAAGAGTCGCAGTCTGTGCCGGGCACGAGGCTAATCTGATCGCGCAGATCATCATAGAAGAGGAGAGGTAACAATGACAGAGATGAAAAAAGATACACTGGTGCTGGGAGGCCATGAGTTTGACTCCCGTTTTATCCTGGGATCCGGGAAGTATTCCTTTGAGCTGATCAAGGCTGCAGTGGAAAATGCGGGAGCTCAGATCATCACCATGGCGCTTCGCCGGGCAGATCAGTCGGGAGAAAATATTCTGGATTATATTCCGGAAGGCGTCACCTTGCTTCCCAATACTTCGGGATCTGTGACGGCCGAGGAGGCAGTGCGTACCGCCAGGCTTTCCAGAGAAATCTGCGGCAGTCCTTTCGTTAAGGTAGAGGTGATCCCGGACAGGAAATATCTGCTTCCGGATAATTATGAGACAGTAAAAGCCACCGAGATCCTGGCAGGGGAAGGGTTTGTTGTCATGCCGTATATGTATCCGGATCTTAATGCGGCAAAGGCCTTAAGAGACGCAGGGGCTGCCTGCATCATGCCTCTGGGTGCGCCTATCGGATCCAATAAAGGAATCTGTACCAAAGATTTTATCCAGATCCTGATCAATGAGATTGATCTTCCGATTATTGTAGACGCAGGGATCGGAAAGCCTTCCCAGGCCTGTGAGGCCATGGAGATGGGAGCCGCTGCAGTCATGGCGAACACAGCCATTGCGACAGCAGGAGACATCCCGGCTATGGCAGGAGCATTTAAGAAGGCCATCGAAGCCGGACGGGCAGCATATCTTGCCGGTATGGGCCGGGTGATCGAAGGCGGGGCAAGCGCGTCCTCTCCGCTGACAGGAGTGAGTGGGAAGTAAGATGGATGAGAGAGTTGATTTTTCCAGGGTCATAGCCGTCTCCAACCGTCGCCTGTGCAGCCGCCCGTTTCTGGAACAGGTGGAGCGGGTTCTGAAGCTTCAGCCAAAGGCGTTTCTTTTGAGGGAAAAGGATCTGGCAGAGGAGGAGTATGTGAAGCTGGCGGCAGAGGTGAAGGGGCTTTGTGAGGCATATCAGGTGCCGCTGATCCCTCATTTTTATCCGGAGGCGGCACAGAAGCTTAAGATTCCGGTGGTACATCTTCCTCTGTGGAAATTTCAGGAACTTTCCGGAAAGTGGAAGGGAAAGGCAGGTGTATCTGTACACTCGGCAGACGAAGCAAAGCTGGCACAAGAGCTTGGAGCTTCCTACATAACGGCAGGGCATATTTTTGCCACCGACTGCAAAAAGGGTCTTGCGCCGAGAGGACTTTCCTTTTTAAAAGAAGTCTGCGGACAGACCGATGTCCCGGTCTATGGGATCGGCGGAATCCGTCTGGATCCTGCGCAGATCCGGACGGTTCTTGAAAATGGAGCTGCAGGGGTGTGTATCATGTCCGGAATGATGCAGATATAAAAAAGAGCCATCCGCAGGAATGCGGACGGCTCTTGCTGTCATGACAGTTATATGTGAGAGTAAAGTGTGGCATCTGGAGCCAAAGACTCCAGATGCAAACTTTATGAGGGGGGAGATAGTCGAATATTTTCAACTATCTGTGCTTTATTATAGTGGCCAAATGTGACCAAAGTATGTTCAAAATCTAAAAAAAGCGAAAATTTCTTAATTCCTTGTCATTTTTCTTATAATGAGATATAATGATTAAAGCAAATTTTTAGGAATTGGAGGAAATTAAAAATGTTAGTATCAGCAAAAGACATGCTTGAAAAAGCAGTTGCAGGCCACTACGCGGTTGGACAGTTCAATATCAACAACCTGGAATGGACCAAATGCATCCTGCAGGCAGCAGAAGAGTGCAAGTCCCCGGTGATCTTAGGTGTTTCCGAGGGAGCAGGAAAGTATATGACAGGCTTTAAGACTGTGGCAGCCATGGTGTCCGCGATGATCGAAGAGATGGGAATCACTGTTCCGGTAGCTCTTCATCTGGATCACGGAACCTATGACGGATGCATGAAGTGTATCGAAGCAGGATTTTCTTCCATTATGTTCGACGGTTCTCACTATCCGATCGAGGAAAATGTAGCAAAGACAAAGGAACTGATCGCAATCTGCCGTGAGAAGGGAATGTCTCTTGAGGCAGAGGTTGGAGCAATCGGCGGAGAAGAAGACGGAGTAGTCGGACAGGGCGAATGTGCAGATCCTCAGGAATGTAAGATGATCGCTGACCTGGGTGTAGACATGCTGGCAGCCGGCATCGGAAATATCCATGGAAAATATCCGGCAAACTGGGCTGGCCTTAGCTTTGAGACTCTGGATGCGATCCAGAAGCTGACAGGAAAGCTTCCGCTGGTACTTCATGGCGGTACAGGCATTCCGGATGACATGATCAAGAAAGCCATTGATCTCGGTGTTGCAAAGATCAATGTAAATACAGAGTGTCAGCTGGTATTTGCTGAAGCTACCCGTAAGTATATCGAGGCAGGAAAAGACCTGGAGGGCAAGGGATATGATCCGCGTAAGCTTCTCAAACCAGGCGCTGAGGCGATCATTGACAAGGTAAAAGAAAAGATGGAACTGTTCGGTTCTGTAGGAAAAGCCTAAGCAAAAGGCGGAAAGATAAAAAGAATAAAGGCGTTCCAACCGGTAGTTGGAGTGCCTTTTTCTGATATAAAGATGATACGAGAAGGAAGAAAGGAAATGCGAGAATATGAGTGAAGCATTTAACGTGGCTGACATCTTTGGCGAGGACGTTTTTAATGACACGGTCATGCAGGAACGCCTGCCTAAAAAGGTTTATAGAGACTTGAAGAAAACCATCGAGGAAGGAAAAGAGCTGGATCTGGAGACGGCTGACGTCATTGCCCATGAGATGAAGGAATGGGCAATCGAAAAGGGAGCGACTCACTATACCCACTGGTTCCAGCCACTGACCGGGGTAACGGCGGAGAAGCATGACTCCTTTATCTCTGCGCCGATGCCAAGCGGCAAGGTGCTGATGAGCTTTTCCGGTAAAGAACTGATCAAGGGAGAGCCGGATGCATCTTCTTTCCCGTCCGGAGGACTTCGGGCGACATTTGAAGCCAGAGGCTATACGGCATGGGACTGCACCTCACCGGCCTTTGTCCGCAAAGACGCGGCAGGTGCGACACTTTGTATTCCGACGGCATTCTGTTCTTATACCGGCGAAGCTCTGGATCAGAAAACGCCGCTCCTTCGTTCCATGGAGGCCATTAATATCCAGGCGCTGCGGCTGATCCGGCTGTTTGGCAATACCACTTCAAAGAAGGTGACTCCTTCCGTGGGACCGGAGCAGGAGTATTTTCTGGTAGATGCAGAAAAGTTCCGCCAGAGAAAGGATCTGATCTATACCGGACGGACCCTGTTTGGTGCGATGCCGCCAAAAGGGCAGGAGCTGGACGATCATTATTTCGGGACCATCCGCCAGCGGATCGCAGGCTTTATGCGGGATGTGAATATCGAGCTTTGGAAAGTGGGGGTTACCTCCAAGACCCAGCACAATGAAGTGGCTCCGGCCCAGCATGAGCTGGCGCCTATCTACGCACCGGCAAATGTGGCGGTAGACCACAATCATCTGGTAATGCAGACTTTAAAGAGGGTGGCCGGGCAGCACGGTATGAAGTGTCTGCTCCATGAAAAGCCTTTTGCAGGGGTTAATGGATCCGGAAAGCATGACAACTGGTCCCTGACTACGGATGATGGGAAGAACCTTCTGGATCCGGGCAAGACACCGCATGAAAATATACAGTTTTTGCTGGTACTGACCTGTATTTTAAAAGCGGTGGATGAGCATGCAGATCTTTTGAGGGAGTCTGCGGCGGACCCGGGAAATGATCATCGTCTGGGAGCCAATGAGGCGCCGCCGGCAATTATTTCGATCTTCCTGGGGGATCAGCTGGAGGATGTGATTGAACAGCTGGTCAGCACCGGAGAGGCGACCCACAGCCTGAAGGGCGGAAAGCTGAAGACGGGTGTGCGGACGCTGCCGGATCTGGCAAAGGATGCGACAGACCGGAACCGGACGTCTCCTTTTGCCTTTACCGGAAATAAATTCGAATTTCGTATGGTGGGCTCCAGAGACTCTGTGGCAGGCCCGAATGTAGTACTGAATACCATTATTGCGGAAGCATTTTCGGATGCCTGTGACGTGCTGGAACAGGCGGATAATTTTGAGATGGCGGTACACGATCTGATCAAGCAGTATGCCATCGAGCACCAGAGGATTATTTTTAATGGCAACGGTTATTCTGAAGAATGGGTAAAGGAAGCCGAAAGGCGCGGATTGCCGAATATCCGTTCCATGGTGGATGCGATTCCGGCTTTGACAACGGAAAAGACGATTGCCATGTTTGAAAAGTTTAAGGTCTTTACCCGGGCAGAACTGGAGTCCAGGGAAGAGATCAAGTATGAAAACTATGCAAAGGCGATCAACATCGAAGCGCGTACGATGATCGACATGGCCAGCAAGCAGTTTATCCCTGCCTTTATCAAATATACCAGGACCCTGGCGGATACTGTGATCGCTGTCAGGGACGCAGGAGCGGATGCGTCTGTGCAGGCAGATCTTTTAAATGAAGTGTCCGCACATCTGGCAGAGACAAAGCAGGCGCTGGAGGAGCTGAAGATCGTAACGGAGAAGGCGGCAGTTATGCCGGAAGGCGGAGACCAGGCAA
Organism: uncultured Lachnospiraceae bacterium; assembly: GCA_900553355.1. Lineage (GTDB taxonomy): Bacteria > Bacillota > Clostridia > Lachnospirales > Lachnospiraceae > Merdimonas. The sequence goes on along the minus strand of USDK01000045.1, from coordinate 7,244 downwards.
GATACTATCATTCAGATGTGGTTCCGGCTATGGAGGCTCTGCGCACACCGGTGGATGCGATGGAAATGATCATGGACAAGGACGCATGGCCGATGCCGTCCTATGGAGATCTCATTTTTGAGGTATAAAAGAAAATGATTATGGATATATTTTGCCATAAGGAGGTCTTAAGTGACAGGATACGAGTTTGTGGAAAAGCTGAAGCAGGCTTTGGAGAATGATCTGAGCGAGGCTGATGTTCAGGAGCAGGTATCTTACTATCGGGATTATATCCGAGAAGAGGTAAGAAAGGGCAGGACTGAGGAAGAGGTGACCGAAGAGCTTGGTGATCCCTGGGCGATCGCGAAAAATATCATCAGCGCAGAGGAGCTGCAGAAGGAAGGCAGCGGCGGATATCAGCAGTATGAGCCGGAACAAAGAAGCCGCAGACAGCGCCGTGAACGTGAAAGTGGTCACCGGGTACATGTGTACGGCGTACAATGGTGGCAGATCCTGCTTCTGATCCTGGGTATGATCGGCATTCTGGCCCTGGTCATTGCGGTGATCGGGGGGATCTTTACTTTGCTGGCCCCGATTCTGGTGCCGCTGTTGGTAATTATTATAATATTTCGATTTTTGGGAAGGCGTCAGTGAAAAACTGGCGCCTTTTTTAATCCTTTTTTTCTTCTGAAACGTTATATAGACAGAAAGGGCGGGAGGTTTCCATAGTTGACACGGGAAGATGAAATATTTGAAAAACTGAAAAACGGTGACAAGAGCGGTGCAGGTGAGCTTGCAGAGCTGTATTATGCCGATATCTTCCGGTATTGTCTGTTTCATGTGCCGGACCGGCAGACCGCAGAGGATGCGGTACAGGAGACGTTTTTAAAAGTGTTCCGGCATTTTGAGGATTACAGACATCAGGGGAAGTTCCGTGCCTTTCTTTATAAAGTGGCAGCGAATGTCTGCATTGATCTGTGCAGGAAGAAAAGGTGGGGGCCGGTGCCGGAGTCGGTTCCTTATGAGGAGCCGGGGATCCGGGAAGGAGAAGACAGGGAGGACTTTGCAAGACTGGTCAGCGTCCTTCCGGAATCTTTAAGAGAGATCGTGATCTTGCGTTTTTCTCAGGAGCTGAAGCTAAAAGAGATTGCGGCAGTCATGGAGATGCCGGTCCGCACAGTGCAGTCCAGGCTCAGAAAAGCACTGAAGATGCTGGAAAAAGAACTGGAAAGGAGAGAGGAATGATGGGAAGCAGAAGAAGGGCTGGGAACAGGCTTAAGGAGATGGCCCGGCAGGGAAACATGAGTATAAAACCAGACCCGCGGCACGTGGAACAGACTGCCTGTCTGGCGGAAGATGAGTTTCAGGCGGCATCTCTCCGGGAAAAGCCGATGAGATTTCCGGCATTTGTACTGCGGCAGATCCGTTATGCAGGAAGATATGTCTTCGGGCTGCAGGCGGTCCTGCTTCTCCTGATCCTGACCGTTTTTTACTATGTCAGTATCCGCTGGGATTTAAGGGAACCGGGGATCTTCTGGTATCTGTACCGCAGGATTCCTCTGCTTTTGTGCGGCGCAGGCGTGATGGCTGCCTGGAGCTGTGTGCCTGTACTTTCCCGTTCTTACCGGTGGAAGATGGCAGAGGTGGAGGCGGCAGCATGTTCTCAGATACGGCTTCGGATGGCCTGGTTATGTATCGGAGGAGGAAGCGCCATATTCACAGGTGCGGCGGCAGCTGCCGCCGCCTGGAAGCTGTGGACGGTGAGCCTCGGAGTCCTGGCGGCCTATCTGATCCTGCCGTTTTTGCTGGCCGGGAATGGGATCTTGTTTCTGGCAGCCAGGTGCAAAGACCGGCGGTTCTTTATAGACGGTACTGTGGCACTGACCGCAGGATTCCTTGTGTTTGCCCTGGCGTGGAGTGAAGTCAGCGAGGGGATGGATTCCGTGCAGGATATTGCCGTCTCTGCCGTAAGTGTGTGGACGTTGTGCATAGGCGCTGTTTGCCTGTGTGTGCTGCAGATACAGAGGATCAGAAGAAAGGAGCTGGACGGATGGAATTATGTATCAAGGATCTGACCAAACAGTATCAGGATAAACTGGCGGCGGATCATGTAAATCTTACGATCACGCCTGGAATCTGGGGGCTTTTGGGAGCCAACGGAGCAGGCAAAACAACGCTGATGCGGATGGCGGCCGGACTATTGAAACCCACCCGGGGAACGGTAGAGTATGATGGGATTCCCATTGAGGCGCTGGGAAAGAGGTACCGGAATATTTTTGGATATCTGCCCCAGGAGTTTGGATTTTATCCGGAATTTACAGTATATGACTATCTGGATTATGTGGCGGCATTGAAAGGATTGTCCAGAAAGAAGGCGGCTGGAAAGATTGACCGGCTTTTGGAGACATTTTCGCTGACAGAGGTCAGAAAGAAACGGATCACAAAGCTTTCCGGAGGGATGAAGCGCCGGGTGGGGATTGCCCAGGCGCTGTTAAATGATCCGGAGGTGTTGATCCTGGACGAGCCTACCAGCGGACTGGATCCGGGGGAACGTGTCAGATTTCGTAATCTGTTGTCGGAATTTGCCGCGGACCGGATTGTGCTGATCTCCACGCATATTGTTTCAGATGTGGAGTACATTGCGTCCCACAATGCGATGATGAAGGATGGAAGAATCATTGCAGAAGGGGCTACCGGGGATCTTTTACAGGAGATGGACGGGAAAGTCTGGTCTGCTGTGATCCCGGAATCCGATGTTCACAGATATGAACAGAAGGTACAGATTGTAAATATCCGCAATGAGGACAGGGAGATGGTCTCTGTAAGGTATCTGTCTGAACGTGCAAGGCTGCCGGAGTCTGACAGGAGGCAGCCGAGGCTTGAGGATCTGTATCTGTGGCTGTTTCCGCAGGAGAAGGAGGTGCAGTCATGAGAAAGGGACGTATGTTTTTTCGTGTGTTTACAGTAGAGTTGAAACGGATGCTGAAGACTCGTTCTGTGCTGGCGCTGATCCTGGCAGCAGTTGTACTGGCCCCGGTGCTGGCATATTTCCCGGCTTCTTTTGAGTCCTGGGTGTATCGGGACAGCCAGGGAAATGAGGTGCGTGTATCCGGGCAGGAGGCTATCCGTATGGAAAGGGAAAATCAGGGGCAATTCCAGGGAGAGATCACAGAGGGGGTGCTGTCGGCGGCGCTCCAGAGATATCGGGATTTTGAATCTGGTTATGAAGGCGGGCTTCCAGATGGGATTTACGATGAGAGGGTGACGGCCAGTGATTATTATGAGAAGGTGGCAAATGTAGACGGCCTTTTAAGTCGCGTTAATGAGGCCTGGGCAGATCCGGAGACGGGAATCGCCCCCGGACTTCATGCATTGACCCAGGAGCAGGCCGCAGATTTTTATGGGCAGTGCAGGCGGCATCTTAAGGATCTTCTGTATCTGGAGGGTGGAAAGAATGCCCGTACCGAGAGCGCTGTCCGGCAGGCAGAGGCCCTTTACAGCCAGGTAGAAATGCCTTTTACCTATGAACCTGGATTTACAAATAATGCGATGGAATATATAGGGATCTATGTCTTTCTGCTGGTGCTGATCTGTACGTTTCTGCTGGTGCCGGCGTTTGCCAGTGATTATCAGACACAGGCGGATCAGATCTTAAAATGTGCCAGAGAGGGAAAGAAAAGTCTGGCGGCCAGCCGGATCCTGGCCGGTGTTTTGATCGCGGCAGCAGTCTATCTCCTGTGTATGACATTATTTCTTGTGCTTTTGAATACATCCTTTGGATGGAAAGGGCTGGATACATCCATGCAGTTGTTTGTGTCGGTGGCTGTATTCCTGCCTCTCAATGTGGGGCAGATGGAATTGCTCATCGCCCTTGCCGGTTTCGTGAGTCTCCTTGCCACCTCCTGCTTTACGTTGTTCTTGTCAGGACGGGCAAAGAGCGTGGCGTCTGCAAGCATAATCTCGTTTGCATTCCTCATCCTGCCAATGATCGTGTATATGGTTTTAAGCGGCAACCTGGGAAACTGGATCCGCTGCCTTTTGCCCTCTGGTGGAGTCGGATTGATGAATAGCTTTACCTATGCGGCCCTGGACACCAGCTTCGCCTACATCGGTGGCCGCGCCGTCTGGCTTCCGTATCTGATGATGGCCTCGGCTTCTGTAACAATCGTTCTCTTTGCTATTCTGGCAGGTATCAGCTGGTGCAGAAAAGAAAAATAACAGAATAAAAAGACATAGTAAAAGACCGATGGGGGAGCCATCGGTCTTTTGAGGGGAGTATAAATAATTAATAAGGGGTTGTAGAAAGAATTCTTTCTACATGCCTTAGTATAATATAGAAAGCGGCAAAAAGCAAGCAAAATATTAAAAAAATCTTAATATAAAATAAAACTCGTTTTTGTGAAAAGTGATACATAGAATCATCCGGAAGGGAAATACTAACGTCGAAACCAAAAAAATTAGGAGGAATTGACATGGCAAAAAACTATCAATCATCGAATGGTAACCAGAATGCAAATAACATGGGACAGAATGGCACCAACAAGCAGACATCAGGAAAAAATGGATCCGGCAGCAATAAGAATTCCTACGGAAAGAACAATGCATCCAGAAACTATTCTTCCAACGCATCTGATTACAGCGATAAGTATTAGCAGAGGCAACGCGAAGGGGGACGTACACTTTTGCAAAAGTGTACGTCCCCCTTCGCGTTTTGGGGTGTCCCTATTTGGATTTTCCCCTGTCCCCGATTGACAAAGTACCGGGAAAGCAAGTAAGATTGTAAAAAGGATATTATTGTAGTTGGGAGTGTGTTATGAAGAGGATGGAATTGATTGCGCCCTGTCATTTTGGGCTGGAAGCGGTGTTGAAGAGGGAAATCCTGGATCTGGGATATGAGATCACGGAGGTGGAGGACGGCAGGGTTACCTTCCTGGGAGATGCGGAAGCGGTCTGCCGGGCCAATATTTTCCTGCGTACCGCGGAGAGGATCCTGGTGAAGGTGGGAAGTTTTGAGGCGGTGACTTTTGAGGAGCTGTTTGAAAAGACCCGGGCTCTTCCATGGGAGGAGTTTATCCCGAAGGACGGGAAGTTCTGGGTGACGAAGGCTTCTTCGGTGAAGAGCCGGCTTTTCAGCCCTTCGGATATTCAGTCTGTGATGAAAAAGGCGATGGTGCGCCGGATGCAGGAGCGCTACCATATTGAATGGTTTCCGGAGGATGGAGCCAGTTATCCGGTCCGGGTGTTTCTTTTGAAGGACAAGGTGACGGTCGGGATTGATACATCGGGGATGTCTCTGCACAAGAGGGGATACCGGGAGGTGTCCGGAAAAGCGCCGATCACGGAGACGCTGGCGGCAGCGCTGATCCTTCTGACGCCATGGAAGCGGGACCGGATCCTGGTAGACCCGTTCTGTGGAAGCGGCACCTTCCCCATTGAGGCGGCCATGATGGCGGCAAAGATCGCACCGGGCATGAACCGGTCTTTTACAGCAGAGGCATGGACAAATCTGATCCCCAAAAAGCTGTGGTATGAGGCGGTGAATGAAGCGGATGACTGTATGGAGGATCCGGGGGAAGTGGACATCCAGGGGTATGACGCAGATGAGGAGGTGATCCGCATCGCCAGGCGAAATGCCCGCGAGGCAGGAGTGGACCATCTCATTCATTTTCAGAGAAGAGATGTAAGGGATTTGAACCATCCGAAAAAATATGGATTTATCATTACCAATCCTCCTTATGGCGAACGTCTGGAAGATAAAAAGGACCTGCCGGAGCTTTACCGGGCATTTGGAGAGAGCTTCCGGAGGCTGGATTCCTGGTCGGCATACATGATCACTTCCTATGAAGATGCAGAGCGTTATTTCGGACGGAAGGCAGATAAGAACCGGAAGCTCTACAACGGCATGCTGAAGACCTATTTTTATCAGTTCCAGGGACCAAAGCCGCCGAAAAAACCGAGAAATCATACATAAGAAAGGAAGCCGGACGATATGGAAAAAATTATTTTTGCAACAGGAAATGCACATAAAATGACAGAGATACGGATGATCCTCGCGGATCTCGGGGTGGAAATCTTATCCCAGGCCGAAGCGGGAATCCAGGCAGATGTGGTGGAGAATGGAAAGACATTCGAGGAAAATGCCCTGATCAAGGCCACACAGATCGCAAAAGCAGCGGCAGCCATGCCGGAGTATAAGAATGTAGTGGTGCTGGCAGACGATTCAGGACTTGAAATCGACTATCTGAATAAGGAGCCGGGAATCTATTCGGCCAGATATATGGGAGAGGATACTTCCTATGACATAAAAAATCAGGCGCTCCTGGACAGGCTGGAAGGAGTAGAGGATGATAAGAGGACCGCAAGATTCGTCTGTGCTATCGCAGCAGCATTTCCGGACGGCAGTACAGAAGTAGTGAGAGGCACCATGGAGGGGATCATTGGTCATGAGATTGCAGGTGAAAACGGGTTCGGCTATGACCCTATTTTCTATCTGCCGGAGTATGGGTGTACCAGTGCACAGCTGCCTCCGGAAAAGAAAAATGAATTGAGCCACAGAGGAGAGGGCTTAAGGAAAATGAGAGTGATCCTGGAGAAGAGACAGAAAGGAAGACAGTAGCAGGAGGGATGGCTTATGAAAGTTCTGATTGTCAGCGATACCCATAAATCACACAGGAATCTGGAAAAGATCATCGAAAAGGAGCGCCCTTTTCAGATGCTGATCCATTTAGGAGATGCAGAGGGAGCAGAGGACTATATCGAGGCTCTGGCAGATTGCCCGGTACATATCGTGAGGGGGAATAACGATTTCTTCTCAGACCTGCCGGATGAAGAGGAATTTTTTATCGAAGGCCGGCATGTGTTCATTACTCATGGGCATTATTATGGGGTTTCTATGGGAGAAGACCGCCTGAAAGCAGAAGCCAGAGGACGAGGGGCAGATATCGCCATGTATGGCCATATTCACAGGCCGATGCTGACGGAAGAAAAGGATCTGGTGACACTGAATCCCGGAAGTGTGGCTTATCCCAGGCAGGAGGGAAGAAATCCCAGCTACATTATTATGGATGTGGACGAAAAAGGGAATGCTCATTTCGAGATCAGATATCTTGGCTGAAAACCTTTGCGAAAAAAATGAAAAAAGTTGTTGACAAGAAAGAAACCATCCGATATAATAATTCTTGCGTTGTGAGACGGCACAGAGACGTCATACGCCGGGGTGTGGCTCAGCTTGGCTAGAGCGCCTGGTTTGGGACCAGGAGGTCGCA
>USDK01000044.1 GCA_900553355.1 uncultured Lachnospiraceae bacterium | reverse complement strand
GACGACGAGGTAGATAGGGCAGAGGTGGAAGTACAGTAATGTATGGAGCTGACTGCTACTAATCGGTCGAGGGCATGACCAAGGAAGGCTGAAGGCTTGGATAGAGTTTCTTATATGCAGTTTTGAAGGTACATGATAAATAATATGAATGCAATGAAGAGTTCTGAGAGAACTCTTTTTTTGTTTATTTGCAAATATTTTCATGGAAATACATGATATATACTGATAAAATAATCATATCAGATGAAAAGGAGGACTTGAATATGCCATTTATCAGCGAAATCAGTACAACAGCCCCGAAAAAGGGAACAAACGCCACAAAGGATAAAGTATTTGCACTTCTGGATAAGCTTCATATTCCGTATGAGCGTGTAGAAAATGATGTGGTCGAAACGATGGAAGAGTGCAAAGAGATCGATCAGGCGCTTGGAACGGAGATCAGAAAGAGCATATTTCTCTGTAATCAGAAGAAAACCAGTTTTTTCCTGGTCGTTATGCCTGCAGAAAAGCAGCTGGATACAGGCGCGCTGGAGAAGAAGCTGGGGGTATCTCATCTGTCCTTCGCATCTGGAGAGCTGATGGAGAAGCATCTTGGCACAAAGCCCGGGTCAGCATCAATTATGGGATTGATCAATGATGAGGACGAATATGTTCAGTTGATTATGGATAAAGAAGTAGCGGACGAGGAATGGTTCGGGTGCAATCCTGGGATTAATACAGATCATCTAAAATTAAAGACACAGGATCTGTTAAAGAAATTTTTGCCACGTATTTATCATAAGGCAAAGATCGTGGAACTGTAAATGCAGCGGAGGTGAAGCTCTTTAAATTGGGAGAAAAAGATAAGACCAGGGACCGGATGAAGTATTGCCTCGCTGAAGCGCTTAAGCAATGTATGAAAAAGGATTCTCTGGAGAAGATTACGGTGAAAGAGATCACAGACCGGTGCGGAACAACAAGACAGACATTTTATCGCCATTTTCAGGATAAATATGCACTGGTTAACTGGTATTTTGATAAGATTCTGCTGGAATCCTTTGAACATATGGGAGAGGGAAAAACCATCTATGAAGGGCTGGTCAATAAGTTTACATTTATAAAAGAAGAAAAGATTTTCTTCAAGGCCGCATTTAAAAATGACGAGCAGAATAATCTGAGGGATCATGATTTTCAGCTGATCCTGGCCTTTTATACAGAACGGATCGAGGGGAAGACCGGGAAGAAAATGCCAGAGAATCTTAAGTTTCAGCTGGAAATGTACTGCCAGGGATCCATTTACATGACCGTAAAGTGGCTTATGGGAAATGCGAAGCTTGCGCCGGAAGTCCTGGCAAAACAACTGGTGGAGGCAATGCCTGCAGATTTGGAAAAAGTTTTTAAGGATCTGGAGCTTCTGTAGAAGAAGTGACAGATCCTTTTATTTGTAACCTTCAATTTTTACTCAAGATTGTTAAAATATAAACAATAAAAAAGCACAGAAAACAAAGAAAAACAAAGGAGAGTAAAAGCTATGGTAAACAGAATCATGCTCAATGAGACATCCTATCACGGCGCAGGCGCTATTCAGGAGATTGCAACGGAGGCAAAAGCAAGAGATTATAAGAAAGCTTTTGTGTGTTCTGATCCGGATCTGATCAAATTCGGTGTGACAGGAAAAGTAACAAAAGTTCTGGAAGATGCAGGACTTGCATATGAAATTTATTCAGATATTAAGGCTAATCCAACCATCGAAAACGTACAGAATGGAGTGGCTGCATTCAAGGCGGCTCAGGCAGACTATATTATTGCGATCGGCGGAGGTTCTTCTATGGATACGGCAAAGGCCATCGGTATCATCATTGCCAATCCAGAGTTTGAAGATGTAAGAAGTCTGGAGGGAACCGCACCGACGAAAAAACCATGTGTACCGATCATTGCAGTGCCGACGACAGCCGGAACAGCCGCTGAGGTTACGATCAATTACGTCATCACTGATGTGGAAAGAAAGAGAAAATTTGTCTGTGTAGATCCACATGATATGCCGGTTATCGCTGTAGTAGATCCAGAAATGATGGCATCCATGCCAAAAGGACTGACAGCATCCACAGGAATGGATGCTCTGACACACGCAATTGAAGGCTACACGACAAAGGCAGCATGGGAAATGACAGACATGTTCCATCTCAAGGCCATCGAAATCATCAGCAAGTCTCTGCGCAGCGCTGTTGCCAACGAGAAAGAAGGCCGCGACGGCATGGCACTGGGACAGTATATCGCCGGTATGGGATTCTCCAATGTCGGTCTGGGAATCGCACATTCCATGGCGCACACTCTGGGGGCAGTATACGACACCCCACACGGCGTAGCCTGCGCAATGATGCTCCCGATCGTAATGGAGTATAATGCAGACAGCACAGGCGAAAAATACCGCGAAATCGCAAGAGCGATGGGAGTAAAAGGCGTAGATGATATGTCTGTAGAAGAATACCGGAAGGCTGCAGTCGAAGCAGTACAGCAACTCTCTGTAGACGTAGGAATTCCGACAAAACTGGAAGCATTAAAAGAAGAAGACTTAGACTTCCTCGCAGAATCCGCACATGCCGACGCATGCGCACCAGGCAACCCGAAAGACGCAAGCATAGAAGATCTGAAAGCATTATTCCGGAAGCTCATGTAATCCATTGGGGACGGGGGATTTCCGGAAATCCCCCGTCCCCAATGGAAATTATCCACAAAATGTGGAAAAGTAGGGGAATTACCTGTGGACAAGAAGTGGATATTAGAAAAAGATATATAAATTTCTTGCAATGTGGGAAGATTTGTGGTAAATTAATTATGTTGTCAAAATAAATAATCCTCCTTAGCTCAGTCGGTAGAGCACTCGGCTGTTAACCGAGTTGTCGTTGGTTCGAGTCCAACAGGGGGAGCTGAAAAACGGCAGGATGGAATGTATCCTGCCGTTTTTGTATAAAATGTGGTGAAAATGGGGAAATATCAGATAAGGAGAGTGTTGTGTGAAAAGAGTGATCAGGGTATTGGTTGTCTTATGTCTGCTCGTTCTGCTCTATGGGGGTGTCAGTATCTGGGGATCGGCGAATTTTCTGATAGAAAGGAAGTTTAGTGTTGATACTGGGAAGTGTCAGGAAGAGTTTGTGGCGGTTGTGATCTCGGATCTGCATGATCATGAGTTTGGAAATGGAAATGTCAGACTCGTTGAGAAGATACAGGATATTGCCCCGGATCTGATCTTGATGGATGGAGATATGCTAAATGAGACGTCGGATGATGCAGAGGTCCCGGTTAATCTGATCCGTCAGTTGAAGGATACGGCGCCTGTTTATTATGCGCTGGGAAACCATGAGATTAATTATATGGAGAACGGTCATCCGCAGTTGATGGAGGAGCTGGAAAATGCCGGAGCGGTAATGCTGGAAAGAGAGTTTTTGGATATTGAGGTAAAGGGCAATCCGATAAGAATCGGTGGGATGTATGAGTATGCCTTTGGCCTGAATGGGAATAATGATGCTCTGTCGGCTCCATCGGAAACGCTGGCCTTTCTTCAGGAGTTCCAGGATACGGATCATCTGAAGATTATGATGGCCCACCGGCCGGATAGTTTTATTTTTGGAGATGCAAGCAAGGTCTGGAATATTGATCTGGTGATCAGTGGACACAATCACGGCGGCCAGGTGGTGATCCCTTTTCTGGGAGGACTGTATGGAGGCGACCAGGGATGGTTTCCGGAGTATGTCCATGGACTTTATAAGAAAGATAAGCTCCAGATGTTCGTGACCAGCGGCCTGGGAACGCATCATGAGAGATTGCCGCGGTTTAACAATCCTCCGGAAATTGCAGTGTTGACGATCCGGTGAGAAAATATGGAATTTGGCTCTTGACGTTTGGACTGGCAGATTTTACCATGTATAGAGGAGCAGACTATATGTATTTCTTTTGTGAGGAACATATAGCGAAATGTAGAATTATGCGACATAAAAGAGCAAAGAAGGATATCTATGAAAATGAGTAGGATAAGTGAAAGGATGCTGGAGGCGCTCCGGTGCTTTGTGGACGGCAGGAGTGTTGTCTGGGAGCGTGGCGTGGAGGCGGAAGACTGGGCAGAGCTTTTTCGTCTGAGTCAGCATCATCAGATTCTCCCCATGGTATATGAGGCAGTCTATGCCTGCCCGGCTATGAAGTCCTGTCCGCAGACGCTGGTGCAGACGGTTAAAAGTCAGGTGATCCGTCAGGTGATGATCCAGAGCCGGAAAACCAGTGAGTTTCTGCATTTATATTCTCAGCTGACGGCACAGGGGCTGACTCCTCTGGTGGTGAAAGGCCTTGTGTGCAGAAATCTGTACCGGGAGCCGGATTATCGGACGTCGGGGGATGAGGACGTGTTGATTCCGGCAGAACAGTTTCAAAAATGCAGCGGGATTTTTTTGAAAAATGGTATGCAGATGGCGGAGCCTGACAAAGACCCCAGGACAGAAGGGGAAGTGCCTTATTATAAGGCCGGGGGTGTGCTGAATATTGAACTTCATAAAGAACTGTTTTCTTCTGATTCAGAAGCATATGGAAAGCTCAATGATTATTTTCAGGATGTGTTTGAGAGAAGAAGGGAAGAAGTGATCCAGGGCGTAGCGGTGGAAACCATGTGTCACACCGAACATCTCTTATACCTGATCCTGCATGCATTCAAACACTTCCTTCACAGTGGCTTTGGCATCCGGCAGGTGTGTGACATCGTGGTCTATGCGGATACATACGGAAGGGAGATCGACTGGGAAGAGGTCCTGGAGAAATGCAGAACTATCCACGCAGACATATTTGCAGCAGCTCTTTTTGATATCGGAGAGAAATATCTGAATTTCGATCCTGAAAAAGCCGGTTATCCAGAGCAGTGGAAGGCCGTGCAGGCAGACGGAGATGATCTGCTGGAGGATCTCCTGGAGGGCGGTGTATTCGGCGATTCCAGTATGAGCAGAAAGCACAGCAGCAATATCACACTGCAGGCGGTCAGCGAAAGCAAGAAGGGAAAGAAGGCAAAGGCTTCTGTCCTGCAGTCCGTTTTTCCAGACCGGAAATATATGGAAAGAAATTACAGGTACATAAAGAAATATCGGTTTCTTCTGCCGGTGGCTTATTTATCGAGGCTTGGAAAATATCTGAAAGAGGCAAGGCAGAGTAAAGGAAATTATGCGAAGGCCAGCATTGAGATCGGCAGCCGGAGAGTCGATCTGTTGAAGAAATACAAGATCATATAAAGAAAAAGCAGGCGCGGCCGATTGTGATGGCCGCGCCTTTCTTGAAAGTTCAAACTAAATGCCGTATTTCCGGTAAAGTTCTTCCCGGAAGTCAGGGTCAGAAGCAATTTTGATAATCAGGTCATGCTTCTTTTCCTTATCCAGAATCAGGATCAGCTTGCTGTAGCGTTCCGAAGCCAGCGCCTGTCCTTGCGCCTGTCCCAGAGCCTGTCCTTCTTTCAGGGCGTCATCCCAGATCATTTGTCCCAGTTCAGTCATGGCAATCTCCTCCTTTATCGCGGTTAAATTCATGCCTCTAAAAAATTTCAGTGCGAAAGCATATAGAATCGCTTCCATCTTTCGTATTTCGTTATGAGAGAAAATGTGTTTGCTCTCGGTCATCTTTAGTATGCGGATTCCCTGCAGGATACAGCTCTTCCGGTTTTCTTCCTCGGCCATGAGAGGCGAGAGGAGAAGGGGAATGATATCCGTTCGTTCCAGGCCGGCAGAGGCTTTCAGGGAAAGGGAGTCGAGCAATGCTTTCTGGTCGTGGTCTTTTAGTCGGATTACTTTCACGCGGTAAGTATTCAGCCCTTCTGTGATATGATCCAGCAGGCGCCGGGACTTTGAAGAACATATCACGTAGGTGATGACCGGGGCGTTTACTCGCCTTGCAGTGGCAGCCTCATATTCGCGGAAGCGTTTTAGGTCATCCGCAGTGATGGCGTCACTTTCAAATTCAAAGTGGCACCAGGTGCCGTCCTCCATCTCAAAAAGAAAGTCCTCATACATATGTCTCGTCTCCAGTTCCACAATCTCAGTGGGAGAGGAACGGATGATCTTTCCGGGAATCCCGATCCAGTGGAGCAGCTCTGCGCCGAAGTAGTCGGCGGCAGACTTTAAAGCCAGGTCCTCCAGGTGTGAAAGATCAAGGTTTGGTTTGCTTTTGTCCGGCAGCAATGTAACCTCCGTTTCCGGCGGCACAGGACTGTTCCATATATAAGTATCATAACATAAAAAGAGATGAATCGACAGCAGAACGCCTGATTTTGAAAATGTTTTTGGGATCATTGTCCGAATGGACAGAAATAAAATGTAAATGTCTGAAAAACATAGAAAAATGTGAAAGAAAGTCTCTGGATATATGGCGGCAGTGCTGTGCATGACTGCTGTCTGTAAAGGTATCATAGCAAATAATATCGGAAGGGGCAACAAGATAATCTATAGAAACTTATAGCAATAATGAGATAAACAGGACAATATATCTAAAAAAGTGTGAAAAAAAGGTGAAACCCTTGAAAAATAAGGGATTGTAGGCTTGACTTTGGATAAAAAACAGGAGTAAAATAACAGCAAAGTTTTATTGGATTGCAACGAATGTAAGGATTGGAAGAAGGTAAGTGGAATGATGAAAAAATGGGAAAGGCCGATAGCGGTAGTAGAGGAATTTGAGCCAAATGAGTATGTGGCGGCATGCTTTAAGTTGGCATGTGGAAGAGGATCTGACCCGTCTCTTCCGTATGGATCACACTGGGAGACGGGAGAAAGAGGAAATGTCAGCCATTCAACAATTGGAACCCCTAATACCTGTGGAGATGCGAGTGCTAATCGTGTTATAACGGATGACGGAGGAGTTTTCCAGAGTGTTGGAGAGTTTAATGGCGAGCAGGGATGGCTGAATGGTGGTCTGGATTATATACTTCAAATGGATGGGAATAATACTGTTGACCCAGGAGATGTAATTTTTTGGCATACCAATGCAAGTGGTTGGGGTGACAGAAGAAAATGGAATCACTGGGGCGTAGTACAGCAGCAGGATCCCAGCCATCCGAATCATTCATAGAAATTATGATAGATAATAGGTACATTCTTATACGGTCGGCTTTTTAAGTCGGCCGTATTTTTGCGTTTTAGTAACTAATCTTAGCATATAAAACTTTTGTAATGGATGCTATTCAAGTAATATGTATATCAGTTGAATACGCATATATTTTTTTCAAATTGTGATAAATTTGTGAAAAATCCCATTGACACCGTGAATTATTGTGCTATGATATTAACGTATAGGTATAAAGAGATAAAAGGGGAGGAATATAGGCATATTGGAGAAAGATGAACAGACATCCAAGATGACCTCTGATTCCGGAGCTTCGGAACATCTTCCAGAAGGAACAAATGAAGGAGGCGTCAGGATGTATAGAGCAAATCCGAACTTTCTCTTGAGAGAAGTGGCAGGCGAAGCCGTGCTGATTCCGATCGGAGAAGCTGGGATTTTTGAAAACAGTGTGATATCACTGAATGATACCTGCCGTTTTCTGTGGCAGCAGTTCCAGGAGGCCAGATCGGTGGAAGATGTGATCGCTGAGGCGAAAAAGGAGTATTCCGATCCTGATGGCGAGATGGAACAAGGCATAAAAGATTTTGTAAAAGAATATTTAAAGTATGGGTTATTAAAGGAGGAGTAAAAATGGAGAGGAAAGTGTGGAGAAGACCACTTACAGAAGTGCAGAAGTTTGAGGCGAATGAGTATGTAGCAGCTTGTGGAGATAGTGGGACAACATACTATTTTAAATGTGATGCAGGAGAACCGTATACGTGGACGGATTGGATTTTTCCGTTCCGTCATACGGATGATCATCCTTATAGAGTAACGACAGATAATGGTAGAGTGTTGACGAATTCATATGGACCATGTAATGAAACTCATGTGGCTGAATCCGACAGTGAATTTTTGCACGGATATATTGATAATACACACACAAGAGAAGATGAACATATTGAGGTAATGATTTGGACGAATTATGGTACGAATGTTCACTGTACTACTAACCTTAATCAGGATTCCTGGGAGACCGCGAAGTCATAAGTTTTTCTACATAATTTCAATAGACCGGATTTTCTCCGGTCTATTTTCACGTCATCTCGAAAGGAGGTCAGTCTATGGAACAGTTAGAAGGCGCCACCACTATTGAACGCCAGATTCTTGCCCAGGCCAAGCTTACTCACACCCCGGCCAACGGCAGTATCGAGCTTCTGCCCCTTTGCAACATGAACTGCGACATGTGTTATGTGCGGCTCAGTAAAGAAGAGATGGAAGCGAAGGGAAGGCTTCGCACAGTGGATGAGTGGCTGGAAATCGGGCGTCAGATGAAGGATGCAGGAGTCCTGTTCCTGCTTCTGACAGGTGGAGAGCCGTTCCTGTATCCTGAGTTCAGGAAGCTTTATCTGGGCCTCAAAGAGATGGGGATGATCCTTACCATCAATACCAACGGCACATTGGTCGATGAAGACCTGGCAGAATTCCTTGGCGCGCATAAACCAAGAAGAGTTAATATTACGCTGTATGGCACGGACGAGGAGACGTATGCGAATCTCTGCCATTATCCCGGCGGTTATGAGAAGACTCTGCGAGGGATACGGCTCCTGCGGAAGTATGGCGTGGATGTCAAGGTGGGAGGAAGCCTTGCAAGAGCAAATAAAGACGACCTCGATAAACTTCTGGATTTCCAGAATGAATTAAATATTCCTGTGAGAGTGGACACTTATATGATGCCTGCCACCAGAGAACGGGATCTTCCTTATAACCTGCAGTCCAGGCTGGATCCAGAGGAGGCGGCTGAAGCCAGGATCCATGCCCTGAAGCGAGAGATGGGGCCGGAGCTTTTCCGCCAGTATGTCCGGCAGGCCATATACCAGGCGGATCATCCAGAGCCGGTGGAAGAAAAGCCGGGACACATGGCCTGTATGGCAGGGCAGTGCTCTTTTACGATTAACTGGCAGGGAGAGATGCGTCCTTGTGTAATCTTAAGTGAACCTGCAGTGTCGGTGTTCGAAGCGGGATTTCAAGCGGCCTGGGAGTATCTTGTAGAGGAGACGAATAAGATTCTTTTGAATGCGAAATGTACATCCTGCCATCTAAGGCACCTGTGCCGGACCTGTGCGGCCAGCGCGCTTCTGGAAACCGGAAGTTATGACGGGGTGCCGGAATATATGTGCCGTTATGCGGAAGAGTCATTGAGGATTTTACGAAAAGAACAGGAGAATCTGCAGCATGGACAAGCTATTTCGGATCGGTGATTTTACCTTCCGGCTGTGTGCGCCAGAGGAGATAACGCCGCCGGAGAATTTTATGAAATTTGAAATACGGCCGGAAGATAGGGGAAGCCGTCCTGTTCCTGAGTACACCTACCACATCGAAGTGTCAGACCATCTGAAGGAGCCGGAAGGAAAGATTGCGGCGAGGCGCCCGGACCTGCTGGTATTCCAGCAGAAAGCGGAGAAGAACGGTCAGATGCTGGAAAGCCGGCTGATCGGTGTGAAGGGGCGCCCGGATCCTTATGCATGCTACCGTGAAGTGGCGCCGGACCGGGCAGAGATTCTCCTGATGCGGGACGAGATCCGGGATCTGCACATCGATCCCTTGTTTACTTCGCTCCTGGCACTGGAGCGGCGGCTGGTCTGGAAGGATCAGATGGTGCTGCACTGTGCCTATGTGGAATATCAGAGAGAGGCAATCCTTTTTTCCGCGCCATCGGAGACGGGCAAGACCACCCAGGCAAACCTATGGGAAAAGTATCGTGGGAGCCGGACGGTCAACGGCGACCGTTCCCTTCTGGGGAAGACAGACGGCAGATGGACGGCTCAGGGATGGCCGGTCTGCGGCACTTCGGAGGTCTGCCATAATGAGACGATTCCGGTAAAGGCTGTTGTGATGCTCAGTCAGGCAAAAGAAAACCGGGCGGAGAGGATGGCGCCGGGACAGGCATTTCCGCTTTTGTACAGTCAGATTACGGCGAATAAGTGGAATACTCCGGCTCACATTCATACCATGGATCTGATCGAGGATTTTCTCGGTCATGTGCCGGTATTTCATCTTGGCTGTACGATTTCAAAAGAGGCAGTGGACTGCCTGGAGAAGGCTCTGAGAGAGCTGGATTAAAGGGACTATGGCGGTTAGGATACTTGACGCTGCAAAATGTTAAATGTATACTGTTTTGAAAGAAACAAATTGCGAGAATTCAAGGCGGAAGTACAAGACAGATAGGAGAGATTTGATGGACGAAGAGAATCAGAACCAACAGAAAAATCCAGCCTTTGAGTCCCTGGATATCCTCATTTCCAGATGGAGAGACGGGACGTTTGGAGAGATCATCGATGACTGGAAATG
Organism: uncultured Lachnospiraceae bacterium; assembly: GCA_900553355.1. GTDB lineage: Bacteria > Bacillota > Clostridia > Lachnospirales > Lachnospiraceae > Merdimonas. The sequence goes on along the minus strand of USDK01000044.1, from coordinate 12,129 downwards.
GATTTTCACGTATAGCGCCAGATACAAAGGCGCCATAGTGTTCTATGTCATTCTCGGAATTTTCAGTACGTCCATGGGGCTGGTCAGCAGCGTGGCAAGTAAATACATGATCGACATCATCACCGGCCATGATTCCAGCAGGCTCTGGGTCATGGTTGCTATCATGATCGGCAGCACCGTGTTCAGTCTGGTGTTCGGCAGCATCATCAGCCGGATCACGGCAAAGCTGAGTATCGACATCAACAATGATATCCAGGCGGATATTTTTGACAAGATCGTGGACGCGGACTGGCTTTCCCTGAACCAGTATTCCAACGGAGACATCCTGAACCGTTTCAACGGCGATATCGGCACGGTCAGCAGCAACGCCATCAGCTGGCTTCCGACCATCATCATTGCCGTGTATAATTTTATCGCCACATTCTTCGTGATCCTGCATTACGACTGGATCATGGCGGTCATCGCCCTTGGAAGCGCGCCCTTTATGCTGCTGATGTCCAGAGTCATGATCAAGAAGCAGAGGGACTACAGCAAGAAGGTCCGGGAGATGAGCTCGGAGCTGATGACCTTTGAAGTGGAGGCGATCTATAATTTTGACACTATCAAGTCCTTCGGAATCGCGCCCCATTACAGTAAGAAAATGCGCTGGTGGCAGAGAAAATTCCGCGACATCAGCCTGAAATACAATATGTTTACTATCAAGACTAATATCCTCATGTCTGTTATGGGGACGCTGGTGCAGTTCGTGGCGTTTGGATACTGTCTGTTCCGGTTGTGGACGAACGACATTACATACGGAACCATGACCTTGTTCCTGCAGCAGAGGAGTAAACTTTCCTCCGCATTCAGCAATGTGGTATCCATCATTCCGTCCTTTCTGAACAGTTCCGTTTCCGCTCACCGGATCCGGGAGCTGGTTCAGCTGCCAAGAGAAGTCCACATTCCGGAGAGCAGCGAGATGGACAAGTATGCATCCCAGGGCTTCCGGGTGGAGATGGACGATGTGAATTTCTCCTATGTGGAAGGAACCCGGGTGATCACAGACTCGGCCTTTGAGGCAAATCCGGGAGAGATCGTGGCGCTGGTAGGACCTTCCGGAGAAGGAAAGACCACCATGATCCGTCTGATCCTTGGTCTGGTGCGGCCCCAGGACGGAGGCGTGAAGCTGTGTGCGGCAGATGGTACTTCAATCGAGATGAACGCAGAGACCAGACATCTGTTTGCCTATGTCCCCCAGGGAAATACCATCATTTCCGGAACCATTGCCGAAAACATGCGGATGGTAAAGGAGGACGCGACAGACGAAGAGATCATCGAAGCGCTGAAGGTATCCTGCGCCTGGGATTTTGTGTCAAAGCTGCCGGAAACCATCAACAGTAATCTTGGAGAGAGGGGACGGGGACTGTCCGAAGGACAGGCCCAGAGGATTGCCATCGCAAGGGCGGTGCTTCGGAACGCACCGGTGCTGTTGTTGGATGAAGCTACATCGGCTCTGGATGTAACCACAGAGCGGACGGTGCTCCGCAACATTGTGCAGCAGCATCCAAATAAGACCTGCATCGTGACCACCCACCGGCCCAGTGTCTTAAATCTCTGCCAGAGAGTTTATCGTGTCATGGAGACGAAGGTGACAGAGCTAAGCGAAGAAGAGTCCAGCCGTATGGCCATGGACTTTTAGCAGGCCGATGACAGAGGAAAAGGGGTGTGGAAAGCATGAGAGAGAGGATCGTTGATACAAATGCATATGTATCTGTGCTCCGGGAGCTGGCGGAAGACGGGGACGTGGTGTCCATGCAGATCGCTGGCAGCAGTATGTCTCCCTTTTTGTGCCATAGGAGAGACTACATCTATTTCACCCGGCCGGAAGGAAAACTCCGAAGAGGCGATATGGTATTTTACCAGAGAGACAGCGGCCAGTATGTCATGCACCGCATCTGGAAGGTAAGGCCGGAGGGCTATTATCTGGTGGGAGACGCACAGACCCAGATCGAGGGCCCCTTAAGGAGAGAACAGATCTTTGCCAGGATCATAAAGGTAAGGCGGAAGGGAAAGATCCTGGAGCCGGGAAACTTCTGGTGGGAGTTTTTTGAGCATGTATGGATCCGCATCATTCCGGTGCGAAGAGCCGTGGCATGGTGTTACGGAAAGGTGTCGAAACTTTTCAGCGGACAAAAGTTCCCACCCAGATAAAAGTGTGCTATAATTACATGTTGTAACTTATAGGGATATTGAGATGAAGGAAACAAATATGATAGATATACATACGCACATCCTTCCCGGACTGGACGACGGAGCGGCAGATATCTACGACAGTCTGGAGATGGCGGCCATGGCGTATAAAAGCGGGACCAACGTGATCGTAGCAACGCCGCACTGTAATATTCCAGGGATGTACGACAATTATTTCGGAGATAAATATTGCAACACTTTTCTAAAGACCAAGGAGATCTTGCAGAAAGAAGTACCAGGAATCACCATCCTTGCAGGCATGGAGGTGTTTGCCACGGAGGAACTTCCAAGGCTTCTGACAGAAGGCCAGATCTTTCCGGTGAACCGGACCAGATATGTGCTGATGGAATTTGATTTCAGAGAAGACCCAGGATATGCAGACCGGCTCTTAAGAAAGGTGAAGGAAGTCCAGGCAATCCCCCTGATCGCCCATGTAGAGCGGTATGAGTTTGTTCAGGACGACCCTGCGATCATCAGCCGCTGGAAGAAGAGGGGATATGAAATCCAGGTAAACAAAGGAAGCTTTCTTGGGAAATTTGGCCGGGAGGCAGAAGAGACAGCCTTTCTGCTTTTGAACCATAACCTGATCACCGCGGTGGCAAGCGATGCGCACAGCCCCGAGCAGCGGACCACCTGCATGGCGGATGCGTATGAGTATCTGCGTGAAGAGTATGCAGAAGAATATCTGGACATTTTATTTGAGAAAAATCCCCGGAATATCTGTAACGGCATAAGACCGGTACAGTTCCGGAGGATTCCGTTTGAAGAAACCATAACTGGAAGGAGTATATACAGTGAGAAGGCTTAGGATAGCGATCATCGTGCTTTTTGTCCTGTCAGGGATATCATTTGCAGGCTACAATGTGGTTAGCAGGCTTGCGGAGGACCATACGCCGCCGGAGATCAGCTGTGATTCAGATACCGTTTCGGTCAGCGTAGAAGATGAGGATATTGACCAGGAACTCCTTGAAGGCGTGACGGCGAAGGATAATAAGGATGGAGATCTGACGGACGCGGTCCGGGTATCTTCTATGTCTAATTTTACAGAGCCGGGAAAGAGGACCATTACCTATGCGGTATTTGATAAGGCGGGGCAGGCGGCTACTCTGACCAGGACGCTGGAGTATACAGACTATACGTCTCCTCAGATTCAGCTGAGTGCGCCTCTGCGCTACAGCCTGGAAGAAATGTCGGATGTAAGCCTGACGGAAAATATGAGTGTGGATGACTGTCTGGACGGGGATCTGACTTCCCAGATCCGCGCCACCTACAACGATAGTATCTATATCCAGCAGCCCGGAGACTATACGGTAACAGTGCAGGTCAGCAACAGTGCAGGTGATACCTGCTCCGTGCCCCTGACATTGACTGTGACTGATTCCTCGGACAGTAATGAAAGAGACAAGTATTATCCGGTGCTGTCCCAGTATATCGTATACACCAATGTGGGAGAGCAGGTGGATCTGGCCTCTCTTGTGGTCGGACTGGAGAGAAACGGATCTGAGTACCTGTTCACGGATCCTGATGCGGCGTCACTTCCGGGGGCCCGGGAAAATGTGAGCGTATCGGGAGACGTAGACTATGGGACAGCAGGAACCTACAATGTGGATTATCAGTTCACTTCGGAAGCAGGAGTGACGGCAACGACAAAATTAGCAGTGGTGGTGAGGTAGTATCATGGAAAAAACGACCGGACAGACCTTGGAAAATTATAAAATAGAGCCCTTTACTCTGGTGCATGATATCCTGATCAACTGGTGGGCGATCCTTCTGGGAGCGCTGGCAGCAGCCATGCTGACGTATGTGGTGGTGGGAATCCGCTACACGCCGGAGTATACCACGTCAACCACCTTTGTCGTTTCTTCCAGGGGAACATCTGCTTCTTATTCTTCCCTTGGCACAGCAAACTCGACGACGGCGACCTTTCAGAAGATCGTGGAGAGTACGGCTATGCAGGATATTTTGTGCGAGAAGCTGGGAGTAGATTCCATCGATGCGGATATCCAGGCTAATATCGCAGGAGAGACTAATCTTCTGGAGCTTACAGTAACTGCAAAAACGCCATCGGAATCGTTCGATATCATGGAAGAAATCCTGGATAATTATTCCAGCATTTCTTATTACACGGTAGGAGATATTGTGCTGAATATTCTGGAGGAGCCTTCGATTCCTTTCTCGCCGGACAATCCGATGAATGCAGGAAGCCTGATGAAAAAGGCGTTTCTTGCGGCAGCGGTTGTCTTTGCCGCACTGTTCGGGGCTTTGTCCTTTATGAAGGACACGCTGAAAACAGAGGAAGACATTGAAGAAAAGCTGGATGCAAGAAGCATGGGAGCAATTTCCTATGAGATTAAGTATAAATCTTTAAAAGAGATTCTCCATCGAAAGAAGAAAGGGCTTCTGATCAATGATCCGCTGGCCGGATTTGGATTTGTGGAGAGTTTCCGGAAATTCTCTTCCCGGGTAGAATACCGGATGGAGAAAGAAGGATGGAAGACGCTGGCTGTTACCAGCGTGTCGGAAAATGAAGGAAAGTCAACGGTGGCAGCAAATCTTGCCATCAGCCTGGCAGAGAAGGATTACCGGGTCGTGCTGGTTGACGGAGACCTGAAGCGGCCGTCCCAGTTTCTGATCTTCGGGCTGCATCCCAAGGAAGAAAATGAGCTGGGAGATTTCCTGAAAAGAGAGAAAAAGGATTTCAGCCTGTTTATGAAAACCTCTGTTCCGAGGCTGTATGTCGTGGGCGGGCGGAACTGTTATTCCTCTTCCACAGATATTCTGCAGAACGAGGTGACAGCAAAGTTCCTGCATCGGTGCAGGGAGGCTGCGGACTATGTGATCGTAGACACACCGCCGACCGCTGTGCTGGGCGACGCGGAGCTGTGGGGACAGTGTACAGACGCAGTGCTTTTCGTAGAGCGTCAGAACTTTATCTATGCAGAAGACATCAATACGATGATCGACAAGTTCCGGGCACAGAATACCCGGATCTTAGGAGTCGTGATGAACGGCGTACAGTCCTTTGGACGGGTGGTCAGCTCCACCGTGGGACGGTACAGCAGCCGTTACGGAGAATATGGAAATTATGGGAAGAAGCATAAGGAAAGTGAACAATGAGTGAGAATGTAGAAACAACCGAAAAGAAGACGGGTACTGAGATAGAAAAAATAGATATCATGAATCTGGTGGCGGCCTTCTGGAATGCCATAAAAAGGCTGTGGGTTCTACTGGTGATCATCGTCATCGTGTGTACGGCGCGGTCATATTTTTCCACCAGCTTTTCCTATACACCGCAGTATGTGGCCTCGGCTACGGTATCTGTGACCACGCCGGGCGGTTCTTATACCAATATTCAGTCTGCACAGGAGATGGCAGCCATCTTTCCCTATATCCTGACCAGCGGCGTCCTGGAGGATGTGGTCTTAAATGATATGGGGCTGGAGTCGCTTCCGGGACAGATCGATGTCCAGGCAGAGGATGGTATGAACATGCTGACCATATCGGTGTCTTCGGATGATCCGCAGATGGCGTACAATATTCTGCAGTCTGTGATCAAGAACTATCCGGAGGTGGCGGAATACATATTTGGGGAGACGAAGCTGGCGATCCTGGACGAGACCGGCATTCCCTCGGACACACAGAGGGAAGTGGTGATCCGCGGCTCTTATAAGAGAGGCGCCCTGCAGGGCATCATTATCTGCGTAGCGATCCTCTGCCTGTATGTGTTCCTGAAACGGACGGTCCGGACAAAGGAGCAGCTGAATAAGCATATTAATCTCCATGATCTGGGGAGCCTGCCTCATGTCAGGATGAAGAAACGAAAAACTGAGGCGTATAATAACCTGACCCTTTTAAATACGCGGATCTCGCCGGCTTATGAAGAAGCCGTGCGCAGGCTCCGGGTACGGGTGATGAGGGAGGCAGAAAGCGAAAACGGCGGAGTGATCATGGTCACCAGCTCTATCCCGGGAGAAGGAAAGACAACGATTGCCGTAAACCTGGCTCTTGCCATTGCGAAGCAGGGGAAATCCGTGATCCTGGCGGACTGTGACCCCAGAAATCCTTCGGTGGGCGAGGTGCTGCAGAATACAGCGAAGCATCCGGGAATCGGGGCAGTTCTTCGGGGAAAGGTTTCTCTTCAGCGTGCCCTGACCCGGTTTGAAATCCCAGGAACGGATGCGGAGATGGAGATTCTCTATGGAGGCAAGCCGAATGCCGGAGACGCAGCCCTCCTTGGCTCCAGGAAGATGGACCATCTGATCGAGGCCATGCAGATGAAGGCAGACTATGTGATCTTGGATACTGCGCCGGCTGACCTTCTGGCGGATGCATCACTTCTGGCGAAGTATGTGGATTTTGTCCTGTATGTGATCCGCTGTGATTATACGAAGATCAACAAGATCCGCAGCGGTATCGAGACACTGACGGCCCGGAACGTAAATCTCCTGGGCTATATTTTCAACGACGATGTCAACCAGAAATCCAGCCGGTACGGTTATGGTTATGGATACGGTTACGGACGCTACGGAAGATATGGACATTACAGCAGATATTCTCACTATGGGAAGCTGAAAGGAACCGGACAGACGGAAGATAAGTCCGGACGGATCATCAAGGAGTAGGAGGCAGTACCAATGAGAAAAGCGAAGAAAAAAACGAAGGGAAAAGGCTTATGGAACTGGATGAAGCGGCACAAGGTAATCTCAGGAATCCTGTGTCTGCTGATTCTCTGCTTCTTGGTAATGGCCATGTCCTTAGGTGTGCTTCTATGGAATTTGAATAAAAATAATGTGGGCATTGTGGATCCGGATGATGTGGATCCCAATGCAGATAAGGTGCAGATTGCCAGAGAAGATCAGAAGGACAAGGACGTGATCAACGTTCTGCTGGTAGGCTCGGACTCCCGGGATCCAAATGCGGAGATGGGACGGTCTGATACCATGATCCTGGCATCCTTTAATAAGGCAGAGGGAAAAGCAACGGCACTCTCCTTCCTTCGAGATTCACTGGTAGAGATTGACGGCCATGGCCAGAGTAAGCTGGGACATACTTATGCTTACGGAGGTGTGGGACTGACCATCAATACCCTGAATAAGCAGTTTGGGCTGGATATCCAGAATTATGTGGTCATCAATTTTGAAAACCTGGTGGAGATCATCGACCAGCTGGGCGGTATCCAGGTAGTGCTTACGGAAGAGGAGGCAGAATACTACCGGGAAAACGGAATGCCGGAAATTGTGGCCGGGAATGTGACACTGACGGGCTCCCAGGCGCTGGCACATGCCAGAAACCGAAGCCTGGACAATGACTTCGGACGAACCGAACGCCAGAGAGATGTAATTTACGGCATTTATAATAAAGTGCTGGAGCAAAGAAATAATCCGGCGACGCTGATGTCGCTGATCAAGTTCTGTATGACCCAGGTGTCCACCAATATGAGTGTAACGGAACTGTACGAGATGGCGACAGAGGTTTTGAGTGTGGATAACTTAAAGACTCAGCAGGCGGCAATTCCTGCAGAAGGCACTTATGAATTTGGCACTTATGAGGACATGTCTGTCCTGAATATAGACCTGGAGGCAAATAAGGAATACATCCAGGAACTACTCTATTAGAAAACTTAACTTACGGTATTAATCAGGCATAATAAGAATGATAGAAGATACAGAGGGATTATTATGAAAATTAATATACGAAAGTTTTATGGAAATAAAGAAGCTCTCATCAAAGGGGCGGCTCTTCTGTTGCTGGATGGCATCCTTGTCATCTGCTGTATGGTAGGAGCGCTGTGGATGCGGGTAGACTTTCGTTTCGCGAATATCGATCCAATATTCTGGGATTCTGTACGAGAATACATGTGGATCAATGTGATCTGCACGATTCTGATCAACGCGCTCTGCAAGCTGTATACCAGCCTGTGGAGATTTGCCAGTCTGGAAGAACTGAAAAATGCGTTGATCGCAATCGTAATATCGACGCTTCTTCAGTATCTGGGAATGAAGATTCTGGATCTGCCGGTGCCGAGAAGTTATATTTTTATCTATGTGATGCTGCTTTCCATCTGTATCATAGCGCCCCGGTTTTCCTACCGGTTTCTCCGGATCGCCTACCGGAATCATGAGGTGATCTGGCAGACGAAGCCGGTGGTGACGATGGTGATCGGCGCCGGAGCCGCCGGATACATGCTGGTGCGCGAGATGAAAAACAGCAAGCATCTGAACCGTAAAATTCCCTGCATCATTGACGACGATCCCCAGAAGATCGGGACTTATCTTCAGGGAATACCGATCGTCGGAAAAAAAGAAGACATACCGGAAATGGCGAAGAAATATCATGTTGAAGAGATTATTGTCGCCATCCCTACCCTTGGGGAGCAGGAACAGAAACAACTGCTGGAGATCTGTCAGAAGACCGCCTGTAAGATCAAGATGCTGCCAGGCATTTATCAGATGGTCAACCAGGAGGTGGACGTGTCCATGCTGAAGGACGTCAGTATCGAAGACCTGCTGGGGAGAGAACCGGTAGAACTATACATGGAAAAAATCGGCAGCTATTTAAGAGGAAAGGTGATCGTGGTCACTGGGGGAGGCGGTTCCATCGGCAGCGAAATCTGCCGGCAGGTGGCGCTCCACAATCCGAAAAAGCTGATCATCGTGGACATATACGAAAACAACGCTTATGACATTCAGCTGGAGCTTCGTAAGAAACATCCGGAGTTAAATCTGGATGTACTTATAGCTTCGGTGAGAGATAAGAGACGGATCGAGGATATTTTTGAGACCTATCATCCGGATATTGTGTACCATGCTGCGGCCCACAAGCATGTGCCACTGATGGAGGACAGCCCGGACGAAGCAATCAAGAACAACGTGAAAGGGACCTACAATGTGGCCAGCGCGGCCAATAAATTCCATGTGCAGAAGATGGTCCTGATCTCCACGGACAAGGCGGTGCGGCCTACTAATGTAATGGGCGCCTCTAAGGGGATCTGTGAGATGGTGATGGAAGTATTTTCCGAAATCTCCACCACAGAATATACAGCTGTCCGGTTTGGAAATGTGCTGGGAAGTAACGGAAGTGTAATCCCTATTTTCCGTAAGCAGATAAAAAGCGGAGGGCCGGTCACCGTGACCCATCCAGATATCATCCGGTATTTTATGACAATTCCGGAGGCTGTGAACCTGGTGCTCCAGTGCAGCGCCTGCGCAAAGGGCGGTGAGATCTTTATTCTGGACATGGGTGAGCCGGTGAAGATCCTGGATATGGCAAAGAAGATGATCCGCTTAAGCGGTCATGTGCCTGGGGAGGATATTAAGATAGAATTTACCGGACTGAGGCCCGGAGAGAAGCTATATGAGGAGCTTCTGATCGATGAGAAGAATCTGATCAAGACGGAAAATAAGAGGATTTTCGTGGCGCAGATGGGAACTATGGATGTGGAAGAGACCAGCCGGAAGATTTCAGATCTCATTCGGCATGCCTATGACGAGAGTAAGGATATCCGGGCAGAGATCAAGGAACTGGTGCCGGAGTATAAGATGAATGGAGAGGGAAGCGATGTATGCTGATAGGATTAAGCGAGGCATAGATGTATGTATGGCGTTGGTTATTTTAATCATCGGATTTCTGCCAATGTGTCTAGTTGCCGTTTTAATAAAGTGTGATTCTAAAGGCCCGGTTCTATTTAAACAAAAACGTATTGGGAAAGATGGAAAGATATTTACCATACTAAAATTCAGAAGTATGTGCCAGGGAGCAGAACATACCGGAAGTGGCGTATATTCGGGAAAAGGTGATGCGCGAGTTACCCGGATTGGAAAGATTCTGCGAGCAACGAGTATTGATGAATTGCCACAGCTTATTAATATCCTTCGGGGAGATATGTCATTCATAGGCCCCCGACCGCCGCTTACATATCATCCATGGCCATACGAAGAATATACAGAAGAACAAAAGAAAATGTTTGAGGTACGTCCGGGAATTACCGGATGGGCACAGGTTCACGGCCGCAAAGATGTTGAGTGGCACCGGCGAATTGATATGAATATCTGGTATGTAAATCATATCTCTTTTCTTCTGGATATGAAGATTGTCATTATGACAGTGTTTAAGGTTATTGCAAATTCTGATAATGAAAATATTGAACAAACGGTGAAAAATAGAAGGGAAATGATATAATATGCCCCTTAAGCTGATGTACATAACAAATGATCCAGATATTGCCCAAATTGCAGAAAGTGCAGGGGTAGACCGTATTTTTGTGGATATGGAATATATCGGAAAAGCAGCCCGGCAGGGGGGAATGGATACGGTCCAGTCTCATCATACAATTGATGATATTCAGAGAATAAGAAAACAAATTAGTAAAGCAGATGTTTTAGTAAGAGTGAATCCGATTCATGAGGCAACTGATGAATATTCCTCTTCAAAAACTGAGATTGACCAAGTTGTAAATGCTGGAGCAGATATTATTATGCTTCCGTATTTTAAAAGTGTTGACGAGGTAGAAACATTTGTCAATTTGGTAAATCAAAGAGCGAAAATTTCTTTGTTAGTAGAAACTCCTCAAGCGGTGAAAATTATTGACGATATATTAAAAATAAAAGGGATAGATGAGCTCTATATTGGATTAAATGACCTTAGTCTTGGATATGGGCGAAAGTTTATGTTTGAGCTTCTGACGGATGGAACTGTGGAACAGCTGTGCCTGAAATTTAAATTAAAGGGGATCCCGTATGGATTTGGCGGGATAGCTTCGATAGGTCAGGGAGAACTTCCGGCGGAATATATAATTAAGGAACATTATTGCCTGGGATCGTCCTGTGTGATTTTATCGAGAAGCTTTTGTAATACTTGTATTATTACAGATTTAAAAGAAATCCGTTCTGTTTTTGAAAATGGAGTACAGGCGATTCGAGAACAAGAAAAAGAGTGTGAAACATATGCAAGATATTTTCGGGATAATGAACGGATAGTAGCAGAAAAGGTTAGGAAAATTTGTCAAAACAGGTAACAAGGGCAAGGAGTAAAGCTCATGAATTTGTTGATTACAGGGGCATGGAAAAATGCGAGGAAGTATCTAAAGCAGATTGAACAAATGGGAAATACCGTTCGATTTCTACAATACGAAAATGAAGAATTGCCATGCAACTATGATTGGGTAGAGGGCGTAATCTGTAATGGGTTGTTTGTACATCATCCAATAGAAAAATTTTCTAAGTTAAAATATATTCAGTTAACAAGTGCAGGGTACGACCGTGTCCTGGTGGAATATGTAAGAAAGCAAGGGATACGGATAAATAATGCAAAAGGTGTTTACAGCACCCCCATGGCCGAGTGGGTTGTGATGAGTGTCCTTTTAATATATAAAAATATGCGTGAGTTTTTCAGAAAGCAACAGCATAGAAATTGGGAAAAGGATCGAACCCTTTTGGAACTGACTGATAAAAAAGTTTGTATCGTCGGGTATGGGAGTGTGGGACAAGAGGTAGCCAAAAGATTAGCTGCTTTTGATACAGAAATTACAGTCGTGAATCGCAGCGAAGTGGATGATGTTCTGGTTCATAGATGGGTACCGTTGGAACAGATTGATGAAGCGCTTCCGGAAGCAGATATTGTTATTTTATGTATTGCTCTGACGCAGGATACCAAGGGACTTTTCGATAACGATAGACTTACGAAAATGAAAGAAGAAAGTGCGTTGGTTAATGTTTCAAGAGGTGCTGTCATTAATGAAAAGGCGTTGGTTCAGCACCTTAAAGAAGGAAAATTTCGAGGGGTTGCGCTGGATGTGTTTGAAGAAGAGCCGCTTTCAGAAAACAGTGATCTTTGGGACAACCCGAGGGTGTGGTGTGCTCCCCGTCAAGTAGACAGTGAAAAAAATATAAAGTTTTTTGGTTG
>USDK01000043.1 GCA_900553355.1 uncultured Lachnospiraceae bacterium | reverse complement strand
TTTATTATTTCACTTGTCTACTTAGAAGGGAGCATATCAAAAGTGTACGTCCCCGATCGCAATATCGGGTGTCCCTATTTGAAAAATACCCTGTCCCTCCTGGGCTTTTATTCGGCTACATCTTTCATGCTGAAGGAGAATCTTCCCATCTTGTCTTTTCCGAGGCATACGACCTTGACGACGTCGCCCAGAGTCAGTACGTCCTCGACGCGGTTTACTCTTTCTTTTGCCAGCTTGGAGATGTGTACCATCCCTTCTTTGCCTGGTGCGAATTCAAGGAAGGCTCCGAATTCTTTGATGCTGATGACTTTTCCTTCCAGAACCTGTCCGGCTTCAAAGTCTGTGACAATGATGTGGATCAGCTTTCTTGCCTGTTCCATTCCTTCCGCATCGGTTCCGCAGATGGATACGGATCCGTCATCTTCGATGTCGATCTTTACGCCGGTCTGATCAATGATGGCGTTGATGGTCTTTCCTCTCTGACCGACAACATCACCGATCTTCTGAGGATCAATCTGCATCTGAATGATCTTCGGCGCATATTTTCCTACCTCCGGTCTTGGCTCTGCAATAGCCTTGTTCATCACTTCATCAATGATATAAAGCCTTGCTTTTCTGGTTGCTGCGATGGCTTCTTCGATAATCGGCCTGGTCAGTCCGTGGATCTTGATGTCCATCTGGATCGCAGTGATTCCCTTGTGAGTTCCGGCAACCTTAAAGTCCATATCGCCGAAGAAATCTTCCAGTCCCTGAATATCGGTCAGCACCAGATAATCATCGTCTGTTTCTCCTGTTACCAGTCCGGCAGAAATACCTGCCACTGCGCTCTTGATCGGCACACCAGCCGCCATCAGCGACATGGAAGATGCACACACACTGGCCTGTGACGTAGAACCGTTAGACTCGAAAGTCTCAGATACGGTACGGATCGCATATGGGAACTCAGACTCATCCGGGAGTACTGGAACCAGCGCACGCTCCGCCAGCGCTCCATGACCGATCTCACGACGTCCCGGTCCTCTGGACGGTCTGGTCTCTCCTACAGAATAGGACGGGAAATTATAATGGTGCATATATCTCTTGGATGTCTCAGTCTCATCAAGGCCATCCAGTCTCTGTGCATCGGAAAGCGGAGCCAGTGTCGTAATGTTGCAGATCTGTGTCTGTCCGCGGGTAAACATGGCAGAACCATGGACTCTTGGGATCAGATCCACTTCTGCAGCCAGCGGACGGATCTGATCGATAGCACGTCCATCCGGGCGCTTGTGATCCTTTAAGATCATCTTCCGCACCGTCTTCTTCTGATACTGATAAACGGCCTCACCCAGTACAGACAGCCATTCCTCGTTTTCAGCAAATGCTTCTTCCAGTTTTTCAGTAATCTGACGGATATTTTCCTCTCTCGTCTGCTTATCATCCGTAAATACGGCTTCCTCCATCTCTTCCGGCGGAACAATCTCACGGATTGCTGCAAAAAGCTCCTCCGGTACTGCAAAACTCTCATAAGAATGCTTCGGCTTTCCACACTCTGCCACGATAGTCTCAATGAAAGAGATCACCTTCTGGTTCAACTCATGTGCCGCAAAGATCGCGTCGATCATCTGCTGCTCAGGCACCTCATTAGCCCCGGCCTCGATCATGATCACCTTTTCCTTGGTGGAAGCGACTGTAAGAGACAGATCAGATGCGGTCTTCTGCGCTTCTGTCGGATTAAATACAAACTCTCCATCCACCAGACCTACCTGCGTTGCAGAAATCGGTCCGTCAAACGGAATATCAGAAATGCTGGTGGCAATAGCCGCACCAAGCATTGCAGTCAGCTCTGGAGCACAATCCTGATCTACGGACAGTACCAGATTTTCCAGTGTAACATCATTACGATAGTCCTTCGGGAACAGCGGACGCATAGGACGGTCGATCACCCGGCAGGTCAGGATCGCATTTTCAGATGCCTTTCCCTCTCTTTTATTGAATCCTCCAGGAATCTTTCCTACCGCATACATACGCTCATTGTATTCTACGCTTAACGGGAAAAAATCAATCCCTTCTCTTGGCTTTTCTGAAGCGGTAGCCGTACACAGAACGGTCGTATCACCATAGTGCATCAGGACTGCGCCATTTGCCTGCTTTGCCACTCTGTCTACATCGACCCTGAGTGTCCTGCCGGCAAGTTCCATCTCATACTTTTTGTACATAGTTTTCTCCTTATTGATAAAATATTTCTGCGAGACAGCCAGCACCGAAACTACTGAAAAATGCATTTTTTTAAAAATATTTTCCGAAAATGCCCTTTTCAGTGGTCTCGGTATCCAATTGACTGCTCACAATCTTAATTATTATATCATATCCCTCTGAAATCTTCCACTATAAAATCTGGAAAACAAAAAAATAAGAGCCGCCGCATCTACATGCAGCAGCCCCGTTCATTCCTGCTTATTTTCTCAGACCAAGTCTCTCGATCAGGGAACGATATCTTTCGATATCACTCTTTCTGAGGTATGCCAGAAGTCCTCTTCTCTGTCCGACCATCTTCAGAAGTCCTCTTCTGGAATGATGATCCTTCGGATTTGCCTTAAAGTGATCTGTCAGATCATTGATTCTGGCAGTCAGGATTGCAATCTGAACCTCCGGTGAACCTGTGTCTCCAGGTGTTCTTCCATACTCTTTGATGATCTGTTCTTTCTGTTCCTTTGTGATCATGTTCATTTCCTCCTCTAATCTTTCATTAAACGCCTGATATTAAGTGACGGTTGGAGTAATCCAGTCACCGAACACCGGCTTTCACACTCGGTAAGTATACCACGGGATTCTTCGGATGTAAAGCAGTTTTTTTCTATGCCCCAAAAAACTCCTGTCCGGCCGCGATATCCTGGTCAACAACGGCTTTTAGCTCCTGCACACTTTCAAATTTCTGCTCCGGTCTCCGGAACTGCACTAGCTCCACTTTTATCTCTTTGCCATAGGCGTCCCCGTTATAATCAAACAGATAACTTTCCACAAGAAGCCTGTTTTCGCTGCTGACAGTAGGCTTGACGCCAATATTGGAAATGCCGTGATAACAGTTTCCATCCACCTGGATATGACTGAAATAGACCCCGTTAGGAGGCGCTATTTTTTCTTCCGGCCAGTGGAGGTTGACGGTAGGAAAACCTAACGTACGCCCCAGACGCTTTCCATGTTCTACCACCCCGTCTACCGCATAGGGATATCCCAGCAGCCTGGCAGCCGTCTCCACGTCTCCTTGCCGGAGGACTTCCTTGATATAAGTACTGCTGATAATGCGGTCTTTGTATCGTTCCTTCTCAATCACAAAGAGCTGATACCCATAATCTGACGCATAATCCGCCAGAAGATGAATATCGCCTTTTTTTTCATGACCGAACCGGAAGTCTGTCCCCACCACTACATATTCTGCATGGAACAGCCCACAGATAATCCGATCCACAAATTCCTCAGCGTCCATCTCACTGAATTCCTGTGTAAAGGGGCAGTCGACCAGTACATCCACCTGTCCTTCTAGGTGCTGATATCTGTCCTTCTTATCCATAATAGTCTGTGGGACAATCCCTTTGTCCTTCCACAACGGATGCATATCAAATGCGCAGACAATACTATTGACCTTATGCTGTCCGCTTAATTCCTGTACCTTCCGGACCAGTTTCTGATGCCCTTTATGAAGGCCGTCAAACTTACCGAAGGTCACTGCTGATGCTCTGTCACTTTCATATTGCGACAGCCCTTTGATATACTGCATATGAATTATACCTTCTTTATCTTCTTTGTCTAACCATCTCGTTCCGGGAAAAACATTTTTACAATGGAGAAGCTTTTCTCCGGCTCCTGGAACTCATACAGTGCTATAAAATGTCCCTCTTCATCATAAAGCCGGACATAATTTCTTTCATTGCCCGTCTGACCAGATATCTCCAGTACGCCTTTTACATCGGACGCCAGAAGTTCTCCTCCGTTTCTGGCCGCCTTTTCCCTGGACCTTTTTACATAAACGGCCGGATACTGGCGGAACACCTGGTCTACAGGCAGGATATCCTTTTCCAGAGTCCCATCTTCTTTTTTCTTTTCAATCTCCTGAAGCGTCAGGCTGTTTTCCATGGTAAATATACCTGACCGGGTCCGCAAAAGGGACTCCATGCAGCCTCCGCATCTTAAGGTCTCTCCGATATCGGCGCACAGTGTCCGGATATAAGTTCCCTTAGAGCAGGTCACCTCCATCCGGACTTTCGGAAGTTCCATCTTAAGGATCCTGATCTGACGGATGGTGACCATCCGCGGCTTCCGCTCAATGGTCTTTCCCTCCCGCGCCAGTTCATATAGCTTCTTTCCTCCTACCTTCACCGCCGAATACATCGGTGGGATCTGAGGATAGGTACCGATAAAAGAAAGAACCGCCTGTATTACCGCCTCCTCGCTTAAGTCCCCGGTTTCCTTAAGCGTCAGCGTATGACCTGACACATCCTGAGTATCTGTCGTCCTTCCAAGAAGGAGAACAGCCTCATAAGTCTTCTCTTTTTCTGTAAGAAATTCACATAGCTTTGTGCCCTTTCCAAGACACACCGGAAGCACGCCTTCCGCATCCGGATCCAGTGTCCCGGTATGGCCGATCTTTTTCTGTCCCACGATCCCTCTTAGTTTTGCCACGACATCGTGGGAGGTATACCCTTTTTCCTTGTATACATTAAGTATCCCGTGTACCATTTACGCTTCCTCTGTCTCGCCTTCTGTCAGTTGTTCTTCCAGCTGTCCGGCCAGATTGGTCAGTACATCCTGAGGCGTTCCGGCCATCGAATATCCCGCGGCCTTTGCATGTCCGCCTCCCCCGAAATATGTTGCGACTCTGCTGACATCTACCTTATCCTTCGAACGAAGGCTGACCTTATAGACACTGATTTCTGTCTCATACATAAACACTGCCACTTCTACACCTTTCGTCAGCCGCAGCTGGCTGACGATCCCATCCAGGTCGCCTGGAGTCACTCCATAAAAATCCATCGTTTTTTTCGTTATGTAAGAAGCGATGCATTTTCCATCCATAAAAACGATACTCTCCAGAAGCGCCCTGCCTAAGATCTGATTCTGGGCATAACTTTTTTCGAAATAGGTATCCTGGATCAGCTTCGGCGCATTCACTCCCTTTTCCAGCAGCTTTGCCGCTGCCCGGAAGGTAGATGGTCCCGCGCAGGAATACTGAAACACACCCGTATCATGAACAATCCCCAGATAGAGCAGCTCCGCCGTCCTGAGAGAAATCTTGTCATAGTCCATAAGATTATATACCAGCTCACAGGTCGAACTTGCATCCGGGACAACATAGTTATCCTCTGCAAACTGCTGGTTGCTGAGATGATGATCAATACAGAATGTGTGCTCTGCCTGGTCAAATAAAGGACGGGAAAATCCCAGCCTGTCTTCATCTCCACAATCCAGGCAGATAAAAAGATCATACTTCCTGCCATCCGGAATCTCATGGCGGACCACGCCATCAGGAACCAGGAAGGCATAAGCCTCCGGGATCTTCTCCAGATAGACATCCACCGTTTTTCCAGGTTCATTTTCAGTCAGATACTGATACAAAGCCAGACAGGAACCCGTACAGTCCCCGTCAGGCCGTATATGGCCGCCGATCGCGATCGAAGCGGCGTTCTGGATTCTTTTATTCAACATCATTTTCTCCTTCTGCCGTTGTCATACCTCTGGTCACTTCTTCAATCTTCTTTGACATATTCACGCCATACTCAATGGACTGATCCAGTACAAAATGAATCTCAGGGGTATTCCGCATATTCAGCGTCCTTGCCAGTTCTCTGCGGATGAATCCTTCTGCGCTTTTCAGTCCTTCAATCGTACTTTTCTGTTCTGCTTCGTCTCCCAGTACACTGATATACGCCTTACAGGTCTTAAGGTCCGGCGCCACCTCTGCCGCGACCACCGAGGTCCAGGGCGCCACCCGGGGATCCTTGATCCCGCTGCGGATAATCTGACTCAGCTCTCTTTGTACCTCTGTATTTACTCTGGTGTTTTTGATACTTCTCTTTCTCATGATCCATCCTTCTTTCACACAGGAGGTAAAGATCCTATCTTGGGATCTCTACCATCTTGAATGCTTCTACCTGATCGCCTTCTTTGACGTCATTAAAGTTATTGAATACAAAACCACATTCATATCCTGCTCTTACTTCTTTTACATCGTCCTTAAACCGCTTCAGGGAAGCAAGACTTCCTTCGTATACTACAACGCCGTCTCTTAAGATCCTTGCAGAGCAGTCACGCTCAAAGGTTCCATCCAGCACATAAGAGCCCGCGATGGTTCCAACACCAGAAGCCTTGAACAGCTGACGGACTTCTGCGTGGCCCAGTACCTTCTCTTCAAATACCGGATCCAGCATTCCCTTCATAGCTGCCTCTACGTCTTCAATAGCATTGTAGATAACGCGGTACAGACGGATATCTACGCCTTCCCGTTCTGCCGTCTCTTTCGCAGTTGCATCCGGGCGGACATTAAATCCGATAATGATCGCATTGGATGCAGATGCAAGGCTGACGTCGGATTCATTGATGGCTCCCACACCGCCGTGAATGATCTTCACCACAACTTCATCATTGGACAGCTTAAGGAGGCTCTGCTTCAATGCTTCTACAGATCCCTGCACATCGGCTTTTACCACGATGCCCAGTTCTTTTAAGTTTCCTTCCTGAATCTGTGTAAACAAATCATCCAGAGACAGTTTGCTCTTTGTCTCTTCCAGAAGTTTTACCTTGCCCTGGGAGATAAAGGTATCTGCAAAATGTCTTGCCTCTTTATCATTTGCACAGCAGACAAAGACTTCCCCGGCGTTCGGCACGTCATTCAGTCCTAAGATTTCCACCGGCATAGACGGTCCTGCCTCTTTCACACGCCGGCCCTTATCATCCATCATGGCACGCACTTTTCCATGGGCACTTCCTGCTGCGATAGCATCTCCTACATGCAGAGTTCCCTTCTGTACCAGAACGGTAGCCACAGATCCGCGTCCCTTATCCAGCTCTGCCTCCAGCACCAGGCCACGGGCACGGCGGTCCGGATTCGCCTTCAGTTCCATTACTTCGGCAGTCAGGACGATCATCTCCATCAGTTCCTCCAGACCTTCTCCTGTCTTTGCAGATACCGGAACAAAAATAGTGCTGCCGCCCCAGTCTTCCGGGATCAGCTCATATTCTGCCAGTTCCTGTTTGACACGGTCCACATTAGCGCTTGGCTTATCGATCTTATTGACTGCGACTACGATCTCAACACCTGCAGCTTTCGCATGGTTAATAGCCTCCACAGTCTGAGGCATGACACCGTCATCGGCCGCAACGACCAGGATAGCAATATCGGTAGAGCTTGCACCTCTCATACGCATGGCTGTAAACGCCTCATGTCCCGGAGTATCCAGGAAGGTAATCTTTTCCCCGTTGACATCCACTACATATGCTCCGATATGCTGTGTAATTCCTCCGGCTTCCTTGTCAATCACATTGGTATGACGGATCGCATCCAGAAGAGACGTTTTTCCGTGATCTACGTGTCCCATGACGCAGACTACCGGCGGACGTTTCTTCATCTTGGATTCATCTTCTTCATCCTCTTTTAAAAGCTCTTCGATAACATCGACCACTTCTTCTTTTTCACACAGGATATCAAACTCCAGAGCAATCTCTTCTGCCGTCTCATAATCAATTTCCTGATTGACTGTCACGACTTTGCCCTGCATAAACAGTTTCTTTACAATGACAGACGGAACTACCTTCATCTTATCAGCCAGTTCTTTGATCGTCAGAACCTCTGGGATCACGATAGATTTTACTTCTTCCACCTTCTGTTCCTTCTGCTGAGGCTTCTGCATCTGCTGCTTTGGCTCGTTCTTCTTTCTGCCCTTGCTCTGTCTGTCGTCATCCTCATCCCGGCGGTAATCTTTCTTCTTATAATCGTCTTTTCCTTTTCCTTTCGCTCTCTGAGGCTTCTGTCCCTCCATGGACGGAGCTGGGATTGCGCTTCCTCCTCCGCGTCTGTCCTGGCGTTCATGCTTACCCCGGCTCTGATGACGGTCGGAGCGCTCATTTCTGCCGTCACGCTCACGGTCAGTTCCTCTTCCCTGGCGGCGGTCGCCTTTGTTGTCACGGCCTCCTGCCTGTGGGCGCTCATTTCTTGTACCCCGGTCATTTCTTTCCTTCTCTCGTCTGTCCTGACGCTCCGGGCGGTCTGTTCTGCTTTCCGGCGCTTTTTCTGCCCTTTTCTCAACTGGCTTTTCCTGACGCACAGGCTTTTTTACTTCTTCCTTTGCCTCTGACACAGCTTCCGGACGAGGAGCAGCCTTTTTCGCCGGGCGTCCATTATTGACCTGCATGGGCTTTCCCTGCACGCCTGTACGGCCTCCTGCCTGCGGACGTCCTCCCTGTCTTCTTCCCTGTTTACCGCCATTCTGTGTATTCTGCGGCCGGAATACATGTACGATATTTTTCTTCTTGGGAGCCTCTTTCGCAGGCGCTTCCTTCGTTTTTGCCTCTTTTCCCATTTCTACCCTGACCATCTGTGCTTCAGACTCCTCGATCGCACTGCTGTGACTCTTAACTTCTATCTCTTTTTTACCAAGGAACTCGATGACATCTTTGCTTTCCACCCCCAGTTCCTTTGCCAGCTCATATATCTTCACTTTTGCCATACTATCTACCTCCTCTATGCAACTTTAGCTATCTTCCCTGTCCATATGTTTCCTGATTCCTTTTGCAAATCCCTCATCCAATACTGCAAGAGATGCGCGGAACTGTTTTCCCATTGCATGCCCCAAGGTATCTTTATCTTCATAAAAATAGATTGGTACTTTATAATACTCGCACATATTCTGAAATTTCTTTTTGGTATTATCAGACGCATCCTCCGCCACGATCACCAGCGCAGCTCTTCCCGACTTTACTTCACGTTCTGTGCAGAACTCTCCGCTGACGGTTTTGCCGGCCTTTGTGGCCAGCCCTATGAGCGACAACACTTTACCTGCCGTCAATATCTTCCATCTCCTTTTCCAGTGTCTCATACACTTCCGGAGGGATCGGCTGCTTAAAAGAACGCTCCAGTCCTTTACTTTTTACTGCTTTTTCCAGACACTCCCGGTTCGGGCAAAGATAAGCGCCCCGCCCATTCTTTTTGCCGGTAGCGTCCAGAAGGAATTCCCCCTCCGGAGTACGGATCACCCGGATCATTTCCTTTTTATTTTTCATTTCCTGACAACCGACACAGCGGCGGACAGGAATCTTCTTACTCATCTTCGCGCCCTTCTGCCTCTGCCTCGTCAAAGGATTCTTCATATCCTTCGTCTTCGTACTCCATCTCGTCATATGGCTCTTCGTATTCTTCCTCAAATACGCCTTCGCTTAATTCCATATAGTTTTCCGGAAGTTCTCCCGACTCGATCGCCTGGCTTTCACTCTTGATGTCGATCTTATATCCGGTCAGTCTGGCTGCAAGTCTTGCATTCTGTCCTTCTTTTCCGATTGCCAGGGACAGCTGATAATCTGGTACGATAACGCTGGCCGTCTTTTCATCCGGATCTGCCATGACAGAGATAACCTTTGCCGGGCTTAATGCATTTTCGATCAGGATCGCCGGGTTATCACTCCAGTTGACAATATCAATCTTCTCACCCCGGAGCTCATTGACGATTGCATTGACTCTTGCGCCGTTCATTCCCACGCAGGCTCCTACCGGATCCACGTCCGGATCATTGGACCATACGGCGATCTTTGTCCTGCTTCCGGCCTCCCTGGCAATACTCTTAATCTCTACGATGCCGTCCTTCACCTCGGTAACTTCTGCCTCAAACAGACGCTTTACCAGTTCCGGATGTGTTCTTGAGACGAGGATCTTCGGTCCTTTTGTCGTATTCTTTACTTCTACCACATACAGCTTGATCCTCTCGGTTGGTTTAAAGACTTCTCCTTTTACCTGTTCATTTTCTGTCAGCATGGCATCCGCTTTTCCTAAGTTGATGCTGATATTTTTTCCGACATAACGCTGTACAATACCAGTCACGATATCTTTTTCTTTTTCAAAGTACTGATCATAAACTACTTTACGCTCTTCCTCCCGGATCTTCTGCAGGATCAGGTTCTTGGCATTCTGAGTTGCGATCCGCCCAAAAGATTTGGACTCGATGGGAATCTGTACGATATCTCCCAGTTCATACTTGCTGTCGATCTTCTTTGCATCTTCCAGGCTGATCTGTTCCAGATCGTCCTCTACATCCTCTACCACTGTCTTTTCCGCAAGCAGCTGATAATCACAGGTCTCCCGGTCCATGATCAGTTTGATGTTGTCTGCCTTTCCAAAGTGATTCTTACATGCGTTCAGCAGCGAATTCTCAATGGCATCCAGGATCGTCTCCTTACTGATATCCTTCTCCTTTTCCAAAATATTCAATGCTTCCAGTAATTCTGTGTTCATGATCGTCTCCTCCTATCTCCCTTAAAAATCAAATGCAAGGCGGATCAGTGCAATATCGCCTTTTTCAAATGTTTTCTCTGTTGCATCATCCAGTTCTATCGTCACGGTATCCTCATCATATGACTTTAAGATACCGGTAAATTCCTTTTTCTTATCTACCATCCGGTAAGTACGGATCTCTACTTCCTCACCCAGACTTCTCTTAAAATCCTTTTCCTTTTTCAGCGGGCGTCCAAGGCCGGGGGAACTGACCTCCATAATATAAGTATCGTCAATATAATCCTCTCTGTCCAGGATATCCGACAGTCTTCTGCTCACCATTTCGCAGTCATCCACAGTGATTCCTCCCGGTTTGTCGATGTAAGACCTAAGATACCAGGTGCCGCCTTCCTTGACGTATTCCACATCCACCAGCTCAAATCCATACTCATCCACGATCGGCTGCAGAAATTCCTCTGTCTTTGCTTCGTAAATTTCTCTTTTTGACAATGTAAAATTCCTCCTTATCAACAAAGAAGAGTGAACTTTTCGTTCACTCTTCTGCCGATTACTTATGCAACTATATGCAGTATAGCACCAAAATGTGCCAAAATCAAGGTCTTTTTCAAATTTATCCCTGAATTTCCATCAATTTCTTTCTCCGGCAATACCATGCGGCTGCAAGGGCCAGAACAACCCCCACGAAAAGTCCTCCACTGTCAATCAGCACATCCGTAAACTGACAGCTCCTGCCTGGTACAAACCTCTGGTGAAACTCGTCGCTGGCTGCATAGAGAATCCCTGTCAGTACTGCTGCCGCGATCCGTTTCCATGGAAGAAGGCGTCTCCCTTTCCCTTCTTTTGTCTCTTCGAACGACAAGGCCAGCGAAGAAAGCATGATTCCCAACACAGCATATTCACTGGCATGGGCGCATTTACGCACCGGATGATCGATTTTTTCTGCGAATGATTCCTGCTTCTCTTCATCCCAGTCATCGTACCCCGGCACAAAAATCTGGCAGATCCATTTCCCCACCGACATGCTCATCTGTGTGGATTCGTCTGCCGGCCGGGCAGAAAAACTGAAGATCACAGCCATCCATAAGATTGTCAGGGCAAGCAGGATCGTCTGCTTTCTTCCAGGTCTCATAATATGTCTCCGTTTTTAAAAGCCAGCATCATCTCATTGGTCAGGCTCAAATCATCTGGTTCTGCCTCTATCTCTTCTCGTCTGACCCATTCTGCCAGAGACAGTTCCTGCTCATCCAGATGGATCTCATCCGGCCCGTCCAGCTCACAGAAAAATCCCAGAAGAAGGGTATCCGAAAAAGACCAGGGCTGGCTTTTGTAATAAGTAATATTCTTTACCTTTAATCCGACTTCTTCCATCACTTCCCGCTGTACTGTCTCTTCGATGGTTTCTCCCACCTCGCAAAAACCGGCAAGCAGGGCGTAGGCTCTATATTCCCGCCCGGCATATTTACTCATCAGGATCCTTCCTTTATCCGTCACGCCGATGATCACTGCCGGACAGATTTTCGGAAATTCCATCTGCCCACACTCGGGGCACCTCATCATCCGCTCATTCTCATCCGGAATCATGGGGTTCCCACATCTGCCGCAGAATCTGCGGCTCTCATACCATCCATGCAGCTGCCAGCCGGTGATCCCGGCAAACCGGAGATATTTCGGTTCCGCATGGCGAAGGATCCGGGTATCTTCCCAGCGATATCCTCTCTGAAGAAGGTTCTCTGCCTGCGTCTTGTTTCCCAGATAGAACCGCTCATCATCAACAGCAAAAAGATAAGGATTCTCCTCCATCCCCGCCTCTGCAACAGAAGGATAAACGATACTGTCTCCCTCTTTCCTTAAAAGAATGTTCTGTCCGTCATAACACAGAAGAATGTCTTCTGGTCTTGCAGGCACGGGATGATAAGCATTATCAAATTTTTTTGGCGCAATCTCCTGAATCATGATTTCCTCTATCCTCTCGTCTTCGTTCCGTTTCCGTCACGCTTTGCCATTTTCAGCCGGTTCAGCGTCACTTCTTTTTCTCCATATTTCACCTTGGCTTCTTTTCCTTCTTCAAACAGATAGACATGTTCCAGCTCGTCTTTCTTTTTCAGCCTGATTCCCCGCACGCCGATAGCGCCTTTCTTCTTCTCCGACACTTCTTCTGCCAGGAAACGCAGGAAATATCCTTCTTTTGTCTGGAGTACCACATTCTGGTTGTCTGTAATGACCTGAACACTGACCACCTCATCGTCTGCCTGCAGTTTTGTGGCTGCAATGGTCCTCTTTGCCACCTGGAATTCTGTACCCTCTACTTTTTTGATCATTCCCTGCCTGGTAGCAAACAGGAGTCTGGCATAACGCATCTGCTCTGCATCGCACAGATAGACTGCCTCTTCCTGGGTACTGTCAAAATTGCTGACATTATCCACCGGCACGCCCTTGTCCCGGAACTTTCCAAACGGCAGATCCAGCACTTTGATCTGGTGCATCTTGCCTGTATTGGTGAACAGACAGATCTTTCCTGTATTTTTGCAAGAAAGAACCACCTTACTTTCTGTGTCTGCTGCCTCTTTATTTCTCTCATATGTGCTGACATCTACGGTCCTTGCATAGCCGAAACGGTCCATCAGGAAGATCACATCCTGCTCTTCGATCTTATGTTCTTCATAGACGGCTTCCTCGCCGTTTTCAATCACTGTCCGGCGTTTCCGGCCAAATTCCTTCTTAATCTGATCCAGATCCTGAATGATCACTTCTGCCATAGAATCATAGTTGTTTAAAATATCCTCGTATCTGGCGATATTTTTTAACGTCTCTTCATGCTCCTTTACCAAAGCCTCGATCTCCAGACCGATCAGCCGGTACAGGCGCATCTCCAGGATCGCCGTAGCCTGACGTTCGGTGAAACGCAGCATGGCTGCCATTTTCCGGGAAATGCCGGATTTAAATTTGATGTTTTCTGTAACTCCCTTTGTCAGACAATCTTTCGCATCCTTGACAGACTGGCTCCCTCTGAGGATCTCGATGATCAGGTCGATCACATCGCAGGCCTTGATCAGCCCTTCCTGGATCTCCTTCTTATCCTGCTCTTTTTTCAGCAGCGTCTGATACTTTCTTGTGGCCAGTTCGAACTGGAAGTCCACATGATGCTCGATGATCTTCTTTAATCCCATAGTTTCCGGCCGTCCGTCTGCCACGGCCAGCATATTTACACCAAAGGTATCCTCAAGCCGGGTCTTCTTATAGAGCATATTGGTCAGATTTTCTACATCTGCTCCCTTTTTCAGCTCGATAACGATGCGGATTCCTTCCTTGGAAGACTGGTTGGAGATATCTGTAATATCACTGGTTTTCTTGGATTCCACCAGAGAAAATACATCATTTAAAAATTTGCCGATCCCGGCTCCGATCATGGTGTAAGGTATCTCCGTGATCACCAGCCGTTTCCGGCCCCCCTTGACGTCCTCCACTTCCACCTTTCCGCGGATCTTGATCTTGCCCGTGCCGGATTCATAGATCGCCGGCAGTTCATCTTTGTTGATCACGATACCGCCTGTAGGGAAATCCGGTCCCTTGATATACTTCATCAGCTGGCTGGTGCTGATCTCATCATTCTTCATATAGGCCTTTACTGCGTCGATAACCTCGCCGAGATTATGCGTAGGAATACTGGTCGCCATACCTACTGCGATTCCCTCTGCTCCGTTGACCAGAAGATTCGGAATCCTCACAGGAAGTACAGACGGCTCCTTTTCTGTCTCGTCAAAGTTTGGCACAAAGTCTACGATATCTTTATCCAGGTCGCTTAAGAACACCTCCTGGGTCAGTTTCTCAAGCCTCGCCTCCGTATAACGCATGGCCGCGGCTCCGTCTCCTTCGATAGAGCCAAAATTTCCATGCCCGTCCACCAGCGTCATACCCTTCTTAAACTCCTGGGCCATCACCACCAGCGCCTCATAGATGGAACTATCCCCATGCGGATGATACTTACCCATGGTATCGCCCACGATACGGGCACACTTCCGATAAGGCCTGTCATAGCGGATTCCCAGCTCATACATATCATAAAGTGTCCGCCGCTGCACCGGCTTTAAGCCGTCCCTCACATCAGGCAGCGCCCGGGCGACGATGACACTCATGGCATAATCGATGTAAGACTTCTTCATCACATCGGAATATTCGGTTCTGATAATCTGTGTATCTTGCATAAAACTCTCCTTTAATTACACATCCAGCTCTGCCTCAGTGGCATTTTCGTAGATAAAAGTCCGTCGCGGCGGCACTTCTGTTCCCATCAGCATCTCAGTGACGCTGGAGGCCATCCGGGCGTCTTCAATCTCTACCAGCTTTAAGATCCGCGTCTCGGGATTCAGGGTAGTCTCCCAGAGCTGCTCAGCGTCCATCTCACCAAGTCCCTTGTACCGCTGCAGGGTGAAGGGGCCGTCGTGCGTTTTCCGGTATCGCTCCAGTGCCTTATCATCATACAGGTACTCTTCCTCCCCTTTCTTCGGCATAGCCTTATAAAGAGGCGGCATGGCAATATAAACGTGGCCTTCATAGATCAGTTCCGGCATGAAACGGTAGAACAGAGTCAGAAGCAGTGTGGAAATATGCGCGCCGTCCACGTCTGCATCTGCCATGATGATGATCTTGTCATACCGAAGCTTACTGATGTCAAAATCATTGCCATATCCTTCTGAAAATCCACACCCGAAAGCGTTGATCATCGTCTTGATCTCTGCATTTGCCAATATCTTGTCGATGCTGGCTTTCTCTACGTTCAGGATCTTTCCGCGGATCGGCAGGATCGCCTGATACATTCTGTCTCTTGCGGTCTTGGCAGAACCGCCGGCAGAGTCTCCTTCCACAATAAAGATCTCACATTTGCTGGCATCCCGGCTCTCACAGTTGGCCAGCTTGCCATTGCTGTCAAAGGAATATTTCTGCTTCGTCAGAAGATTGGTCTTTGCCCGTTCTTCCGTCTTCCGGATCTTCGCCGCCTTTTCTGCACATCCGATCACCTTTTTCAGATTGTCGATATTCCGGTCAAAATACCGGATAATCTCATCATTTGTCACTTTGCTGACTGCCTTTGCCGCATCCGGGTTGTCCAGCTTTGTCTTGGTCTGTCCCTCAAACCTGGGATCCGGATGCTTGATGGACACGATCGCCGTCATCCCGTTTCTGATGTCTGCGCCTGTAAAGTTCGCATCCTTATCTTTTAAAATACCAAGCTCTCTGGCGTACTGGTTGATCACCGTCGTGAATGTAGTCTTAAACCCGGTAAGATGTGTGCCGCCTTCTGCATTATAAATATTATTGCAAAATCCAAGGACGTTCTCATGAAACTCATTGACATACTGGAACGCCACTTCCACCTCAATGCCATCCGCTTCTCCTTTAAAGTACACCGGATCATGGATCATCTCTTTTTTTGCATTCAATTCCCGGATAAATCCAAGGATTCCGTCGGGTTCATGGTACTCAATATGTTCCGTCTCCTCGCCCCTTCGGTCTTCAAAAATAATTGTAAGCTCCGGGTTCAGATACGCAGTCTCATGCATCCGGCTCTTTACTTCATCCGCCCGGAATCTGGTCTTTTCAAATATCGTATCATCCGGGAGAAAATTCACCTTTGTCCCGGTCTTCCTGGTCTTCCCGATCACCGGCAGAAGACCGTCCTCCAGCTCGATCACCGGCTTTCCTTTTTCATATCGGTCGTGGTAAATATATCCGTCCCGGCTGATCTCCACATCCATATGGGCAGACAGCGCATTGACCACCGAAGAGCCTACCCCATGCAGACCTCCGCTGGTCTTATATACAGAATCATCAAATTTACCGCCGGCATGCAGCGTCGTGTAGACTACACGCGCAGCCGATACGCCTGTGGCATGCAGATCCACCGGCACCCCGCGGCCGTTATCGGAAACTGTCGCAGACCCGTCTTTTTCAAGGATCACATGGATCTCACTGCAGAATCCTGCCAGGTGCTCGTCCACTGAGTTGTCCACCATCTCATAGATCAGATGGTTCAGCCCTTTGGTAGACACGCTTCCGATATACATTCCCGGACGCTTCCGGACTGCCTCCAGACCTTCTAATATCGAAATGCTTTCCGCATCATATGTATTTTTTTTCGCCATCACACGTTTTCCTTTCTTTCCAAACCTTCCGGCAGGCATACTTTGCCATACTGCACCTATCTTAGCACAAAATGTGGTGTGAATCAAACACATTTTATCCGGTAAGCACAGAATCTAGTGTGTCTGCCAGCACTTCCATGGCATTTCTCATTTCTTCCACCGTATTGGTCTGTGCTCCGGCTTCGATCAAAAGAGTTTTGGGTGCCAGATGCATATTATACCGGTAGGCACGCAGGTAAATGTGCCTGGTAAATCCCGGATACTTCTGTGTGGCTGCGATCTGCATCTGCAGAGAAAAAGCCAGATTATCCTCGATATAGGGATTTGCAAGATATCCGATCTCTCCGTTGGCCCTGCTGCGGCTTAAACCGTTGAAAAACATGATCTGCGCCGTCGGCTTTCCATTGATATCTGTCACCAGATGTGTTCCTTCCGCTACCCCGTCCCGGTGCAGATCGATCACCACTTCGATACTGGGATTCTCTTCCAGGATCTTTGCAATCTCCGGCTCGGCAAGCTGATACGCCATGCTGCGGTCCAGTTTCCCGTCAATCAGATCATAGACCCCCTGGTGATGCATTGTCTCGATCCCGTAAGTCTCATTCAAAAGCTGGGATAAGTATTCCCCGATTCCAAGGATGGAGGTACTGGTGTCTCCCGGTACAGAATCTGCAAAGGTCTCCTGGGAATGAGTATGATAGATCAGAATCTTCGGGCCTTTGGCATTTTCATCAATCTTCAGATCTTTTCCCAGAAGCTTCTGCGCGTTAAGAAGTTCCGGATCCGCCATGGTACTGCTGTCCACCGTATAAAAATTTCCCAGGAGATATTCATAATTGGACAGCTTTTCCATGGATGTGTCGATTGCCGGCGCTGACGTCTCGACACTGGCTGACGGATTTTTATCCTCTCCGATCAGGTTGCCGTTCTCGTCCACTGCATTTTCATCGTTCTCCTGCTGAGCCAGGATTTTTTCATAGGTTTCTCCATCCTCCACATCGGTATCCACAGACAGTCTTCCCACCGCATAAGTCCCGATGGGGATCAGATCCATTGCCTTTCCTGCGATCCAGGCACCGGCCGTTTCCTTCTCTCCTTTCTGATAGGTCATACCTGTCAGATAAGTTTTCGCCGCCTCACTGAGAATAATCTGACTGATCTCGCCCAAAGCCTTTCCGGAGATCTGGTCTGCCTGTACCCCGGAAAGGTTGATACAGGCATAGATTCCCAGGATACATCCTGTGCCCAGTATCAAAAGCCTGTTGACCCGGTGTTTTCTGCTCACTCTATCACCATTCTTTCCCTCTCATGTCTTAACACTATATGAGATCTTATGATGGATTATGAGCATGTCCGGGAGAAAACAATTGATTTAGTGCCTCCGAAATGGTATAACTGATTCGTTTTACCGTCTCGTCAATATCTTTTGGCGTCACAAAAAGTCCATGCAGATGAGGTGAGATCAGTTCTTTGACCAGTTCGTATTTCTCTGCCGCATTATATCCCTGAAGCACAACGCCTACGCCGCGCAGGGTTTCGGAGCTTTCCAGCGCCCGGATCAGATTCTCCATCGTATCATTCACAATGGTTGCCGCATCCACCACTGTCGGCACCCCAATGGCAATCACTGGTATCCCCACTGTTTCTCTGGTAATACCGTTTCGATAATTTCCCACTCCGGATCCCGGATGGATCCCCGCGTCACTGATCTGAATCGTCCGGTTCAGTCTCCGGGAGCTGCGGGCAGCCAGGGCATCGATGACGATCAAAAGATCCGGCTTCGTTTCTTTCACGATCCCCCGGATGATCTCCACCGTCTCCATGCCGGTCTGTCCCATGACTCCGGGTACCATTGCACTTACCATCTGTACTTTCTCTTCCCCCATGGCATATTTTCCATATTCTTTTACGATATGTCTGGAAATATTCAGATTATCTACCACGTAAGGTCCCAGAGCATCCGGCGTCACCTTACGGTTGCCAAGTCCGGCCACCAGGACGGAATAATCTTTTTTTCTATCGTCCGTT
Source organism: uncultured Lachnospiraceae bacterium (assembly GCA_900553355.1). Classification (GTDB taxonomy): domain Bacteria; phylum Bacillota; class Clostridia; order Lachnospirales; family Lachnospiraceae; genus Merdimonas. The sequence continues at coordinate 4,141 of USDK01000043.1, read as the reverse complement.
TTAAGGAACCGTCTTAAATACCTGGACAGTTCCTCTGCAATCTCCCTGTGGTAATCTTCATCTGGAACCGCCATACCTGGAGCCTCCATCGTCACATAGGTTCCCACCGGTTTTTTCATGATCTTTGCCCCGTTTTCTGTCTCGATCTTCACAGTGGTAATCTTAATTTCCCGTTCTTCATCCTGATGCTCTTCCAGGATCACCCCGGGAATCTCCACATTGTCTGCTTCAAACCGTTCTTTTTGTTCCAGAGCCAGGTCTGTCCGGATACTATACTTCTCGATCATTCCTCTCATCCTCGTTTCCTGTCATTTTATTTGCTAGTTTTTGCAATAATTCGAGAAATATGTATTGACAGAAATCAATCTCTGTCCTAAAATAAACTAGTATGTTTCGTTAGAACGTCCGTGTCCGGATCTAACGAACTGGCAATCGATACAAATCGAAATACACGATATCGGAGGTGGACAAATTGGCTAATATCAAATCTGCAAAGAAGAGAATCTTAGTAAACGAAACAAAAGCTGCCAGAAACAAGGCAATCAAATCCAAGGTTAAGACTTGCGTAAAGAAAGTTGAGACAGCTGTTGCAAACAAGGATGTTGAAGCAGCAAAAGCAGCGCTGAAAGCTGCAACTGTAGAGATCAACAAAGCTGGAAGCAAGGGAGTTTACCATAAAAACACCTGCTCCAGAAAGATTTCTCGTCTGGCAAAAGCTGTCAATGGAATCGCTTAATCATAAATGACATGAATGCATAAAAAAACAGCCAATCCGTCACTGGCTGTTTTTTTGTTGCCATTTTATTTCAACTCCGAATATCCAAAGCTGTTAACGATGGCTTCCACCCTCCTGCCTTCCCGGCACATCGGACAGTCTACCGGCTCGTAAGCTCTGTAATCCGGCAGATCCCTGCTGGTGAAGATGGTCTTAATCTCCATTCCCGCCACCTTCGTTACCGCGCTGAAGATGGCGCAGACCGCACAGACCGTTCCCCCATAATACAGCACCGACTCAATGGCTCTCATGATCGTCTTCCCGGTTGTCACAGAAGCCGCCAGGATCATCACCTGCTGATCCTTTACCATCCGCTGTTTATTATCCCGGAACAGCATCTGTCCCATGGAATGATATTCCGGTGTGATAACAGAGATGTTATTACCGGTGCTCAGAGACATCTGACTGGTGTCTGCCAGCTGCTCTGCCAGAAAAGTCCCTACTACTTCTGTCTCATCCAGACATACGATCGTATTTACATAGGTGTTGGTCAGATATTCCTCTGCCAGTACCTTCGCCGCTTCTCTGGCGTTATTATGTCTTGTCTTTACCGTAGACATGTCGATATAGGTGTTCAGATGGGAATGGCTGGTTGCAAAATGACCTTTCAGGATTTTGATCCGCGCCTTCGGGTTTTTCGCCGACCTTAGATCCGCCATCTCTTCTATCCTGCTGTTCATCCGTTCTCCTCCTCTCTTTTTTATTTTCCTGTCTTTCATTTTAGCATGCAAAAAACAATGCCGCAACAGATTTGCATTTTCTGCTGCGGCATTGTAATATCCCATGTAAAACAGATTAGTTGTTGATCAGTTTGTCGGAATCGCTCCAGCTGTAAAGGCTTCTGACTTCTTTTCCGACTTTTTCCATCTGATGCTCGCTTGCAAGCTTTCTCAGTGCGCGGAAGTGAGCGCGTCCGCCTGCATCGGACATCTCTAACAGGAAGTCTTTTGCGAAAGTACCGTCCTGGATGTCTGACAGGATCTTCTTCATGGCTTTCTTGGTATCTTCTGTGATGATCTTTGGACCTGTGATATAGTCGCCATATTCAGCAGTGTTGGAGATAGAATATCTCATTCCGCCGAATCCGGATTCATAGATCAGATCTACGATCAGTTTCATCTCATGGATACATTCAAAGTATGCATTTCTCGGATCGTATCCTGCCTCTACCAGAGTCTCAAATCCAGCCTTCATCAGCGCACATACGCCGCCGCACAGAACTGCCTGCTCTCCGAAGAGGTCTGTCTCTGTCTCTGTTCTGAATGTAGTCTCCAGAACTCCTGCTCTTGCTCCGCCGATTGCCAGAGCATATGCCAGAGCCATATCAAGAGCTTTTCCTGTATAATCCTGCTCTACTGCTACCAGACATGGAGTTCCTTTTCCAGCAAGGTACTCACTTCTTACAGTGTGTCCCGGAGCCTTTGGTGCGATCATCGTAACGTCCACATTTGCCGGCGGTACGATCTGTCCGAAGTGAATGCAGAAGCCGTGTGCGAACATCAGCATATTTCCCTCTTCCAGGTTTGGCTCGATGTCTTTCTTATACATTGCTGCCTGCTTCTCATCGTTGATCAGGATCATGATGATATCTGCCTGCTTTGCAGCCTCTGCTGCTGTATATACCTTCAGTCCCTGTGCCTCAGCCTTTGCCCAGGATTTGCTTCCTTCATACAGACCAACGATAACGTCGCATCCGGATTCTTTTAAGTTAAGGGCATGTGCATGTCCCTGACTTCCGTAACCAATGATTGCAATTTTCTTTCCTTCCAGTAAAGATAAGTCACAGTCTTCCTGATAGTAAATTTTTGCTGCCATTTGTATCATTCCTCCTACATTAAATGAATTATATTGTTAAACAGCGGCAGAACCTCTCATTCTGTCTCTATTTAATATCTGATCAGATCTTCTGGATGTTTCCATCCTGGTCAATCAGTGTAACATTCTTGATGCCGCGGTTCAGTCCTGTGATGCCGGTCCTTGCCAGTTCCAGAATCTCATATCCCTCCAGAAGGTTCAGGAAAGCATCCAGCTTGGACTGTGTCCCTGTCAGTTCCACGATCAGGGAGTCCTTTTCCACATCCACGACCTTTGCACGGAAAATGTCCGCCACCGATATAATCTCGGCTCTTTCGGCCTTGCCTGCACGGATCTTGACCATGATCAGCTCCCGGTATACCGATTCTGACGGATCCAGAACCTTGATCTCGATCACATCCTCCAGCTTCCGGACCTGCTTTTCAATCTGAGATAAGATCAGTTCGTCTCCGCTGGCTACGATGGTGATCCTGGTAAATCTGGGATCTGCAGTAACTCCTGCCGTAATACTGTCAATGCTGTAGCCCCGTCTGCTGAACAGTCCGGAAATCCGGCTCAAGACACCTGGATTGTTGTCAACTAATAATGAATAAACTCTTTTCATACTGCACCTCTTTCTTTGTATAAAATAAAAAACAGAGTGCGTTCTGTTTTTTAATCATAGCAATATCTGCCCGGTTTGTCAATACCATTCGCAGAATTTTACCGATTTTACTCTAAATTTTATATTTCATATTACTTATGTACTATACAAACCGAAGAATTTCCTCTACAGAATCTGCGATAGCAGACGCTCCCGCCTGTTCAAGTTCCTCCCTTGTACCAAAACCATAGAGAACCCCAAGGCAGTCGATCCCGACCTTGCTCGCCCCGATCACATCATGTTCCCGGTCACCGATCATCAGCACACGGGACCTGTCTTGAATTCCACATGCCTCCAAAGCATACTCGATCACCTCAGCCTTGGTTCCACGGCCTCCGTCCAGTTCCATCCCGGCTACATATTCAAAATACTGCTCCAGATGGAAATACCCTATAATCTCCCTGGCAAAGACCTCCGGCTTAGACGTGGCCACCACCAGATGCTTTCCCGCCTCTTTCAGCTGTTTTAACACCGCTTCCAGCCCGTCATAGACCCGATTTTCATAGATCCCCTTCTCCCGGTAATATTCCCGGTAGTATCTTACAGCCTCCTGGCACCGCTCCCTGGAAAATCCATAAAACTCCCGGAACGACTCCGTAAGCGGCGGCCCGATAAACCGGTACAGCTTCGTCCGGTCCGGCTCCGTGATCCCAAACTTTCCAAGCGCATATCTCACCGAATTCGTAATTCCCAGAGACGAATCCGTAATCGTACCATCCAGGTCAAAAAAACAAAATTGATACACGTTCTCCCCTGCCTTTCTCTCATGCCACATGCTCTTATTATAAATGGGGACAGGGCAAAATGCAAATAGGGACAGGGCAAAATGCGAAACGGGACGTACACTTTTGCAAAATGATATGCTCCCTTCTAAGTAGACAAGTGAAATAATAAAAACTTGTCACTTA
>USDK01000042.1 GCA_900553355.1 uncultured Lachnospiraceae bacterium | reverse complement strand
AATGTGCTGTCCTTCTTTTTTATACAGCGAGACCGCATGGCTGCCGAATCAACGCAGCCATGCGGTCTTATTTTAATTCTGTGAAATACGGTTCAGCACCTGATGGACATCGGTGTTACCTTCATGCCTTATTATTAATATAATTTACAAGGCCTTCCGCATCAATGATTTTCTGCATGAACTCAGGAAAAGCCTGACCCTTAAAGCTGGTTCCTTTTGTGATATCCGTAATAATACCGGAATCAAAATCCACTTCAACCTCATCTCCCGCTTCAATGGCGCGGGATGCTTCCGGACATTCGATGATAGGAAGCCCTATATTGATGGCATTGCGATAAAAGATACGGGCAAAGGTTTCCGCAATCACACAGCTTACGCCGGCGGCTTTGATGGCAATGGGAGCATGCTCCCTGGAGGATCCGCAGCCAAAATTCTTTTCCGCAACGATAATATCGCCTTTTTTCACTGTCTTAATAAAGTCCTTGTCAATATCCTCCATGCAGTGAGTGGCAAGCTCCGCGGGATCTGATGAATTCAGATAGCGGGCGGGAATAATTACATCTGTATCTACGTTATCACCGTATTTGAAAACGGTTCCTTTTGCATTAATCATAAAAAACCTCACCTTCTGCCCTTCTTCGGCATTTTCGTTCTGTAAACCGGACCTGCGCTCACAGCTGTTCCGGGCTGGAAATCTTTCCTGTTACGGCACTTGCTGCGGCTACGGCCGGGCTCGCCAGATAGACCTCGGAATCCACATGTCCCATACGTCCTACAAAGTTACGGTTGGTCGTGGAAACACACTTCTCTCCGGCCGCCATAACGCCCATATGACCTCCCATACAAGGGCCGCAGCTCGGCGTATTCACCGCACAGCCTGCATCGATGAAAATATCCACCAGTCCTTCATCTACACACTGTTTATAGATTTTCTGAGTCGCGGGAACGACCATGACACGGACATCCGGATGTACGGTATGCCCTTTCAGGATTGCTGCCGCTTTCCGCATATCTTCCATCCGCCCATTGGTACATGAGCCGATTACTACCTGATCGATCTTGATCGGATCCATAGCCTCTACCTCGTCAATGGTCTTTGCATTGCCCGGCAGATGCGGAAACGCTACCGTCGGACGGACCTTAGACAGATCTACCGTGATCACATCATCATACTGGGCATCCTCATCTGCTTCATAGATGGCATATGGTTTCTTCGAATGCTCTTTTATATATGCGAGCGCCTTTTCATCCACCGGAAAGATTCCGTTCTTTGCTCCTGCTTCGATTGCCATGTTCGCCATAGTAAAACGGTCGTCCATGGAAAGATTTGCGATACCATCGCCGGTAAACTCCATAGATTTATAGAGGGCCCCGTCCACACCGATCATACCGATGATATGGATGATGATATCTTTTCCGCTGACATATTTTCCCGGCTTTCCTGTCAGGACAAATTTAATCGCGCTTGGAACCTTAAACCAGATCTCTCCTGTGGCCATACCTGTTGCCACATCTGTGGTTCCCATACCAGTAGAAAACGCTCCCAGAGCTCCATAAGTACAGGTATGAGAATCTGCCCCGATGATGCACTCTCCAGCGGTAACCACACCCGCTTCCGGAAGAATGGCGTGCTCTACGCCGGACTTTCCCTGCTCGAAATACCAGGACAATCTCTGTTCCCTTGCATATTCACGGATTGCTTTTGAGTTCTCCGCGGACTTAATGTCCTTATTAGGAGTAAAATGATCCGGAACAAATACAACTTTATCTTTATCAAATACATGATCAGACATCTGTTTAATAATTGGCAGAGCCATCGGCCCGGTGATATCATTTGCCATTACGATGTCTAACTTCGCTTCGATCAGCTGACCTGCCTCCACATGGTCAAGACCTGCATGTGCAGCCAGGATCTTCTGCGTCATTGTCATTCCCATTACGACAACCTCCTCTTTTACTTCTTAGTCTTACTGGGTATTTTAACACAGATAAATATCACGGCGCAAGAAAGAATGAGGAAGATGGCAAGAAGGGTCAAGTTCTGTTCATCTCCCGTCTTAACGGACGGCGCTTTCACAGACATTTCCTGGACCTGAGGCTCTGGTTCAGGCTGTGGCTCCGGCTGTGATTCCGGCTCCGGTCCGGGCTGTGGCTCTGGCTCTGGTTCGGGCTCTGGTTCCGGAACTTCCACGATTTCCCGGTCCTTTTCTTCTTCCGCGTTATCTGCCCTTACTACAACTTCATTTTCAATCTCTTTCCCGATCAGTCCTTCATCGACGATCATCACCTGATATTCCACAGTATACTTCTCTCCAAGATCCGCACTCTGCAGAAATTCTCCTGCATGAATGGAAAAAGAATTGCCTGTTACCTGGATCACGGCATCTTCAATCCTGTTCTGCCCCGCATCCAGAAGCACCACGGAATTCTTCTGAAGTTTTACTCCTTCTGTCAGTATGGTGTCTGTAATCACCACATTTTTTGCCACAGCATTCTGGATCCTTTGAGTCACATCTGTGGTATACGTGATCAGATCTCCCACCTGATAGGTTTTATCCGCCTTGTCCGCATGCTTTTCAATGGTAAGTTCCGGCTTCTCCAGCCATTTTACTCCCAGAGATACCTCCGACGGCTCAACTGTGATCAGCTGGCCGCTTCCCACATCCTGGCTGGATCCTCCTGTCTGCACGATCAGGGTCCTCCAGGCCTGTGATAAGGATGCTTTTACTGGCCCGCTCTCCCAGGCTCCTCCATTCTGGTAAGCCACGTCTGCCGCCAGATAAAACTGGTCGCCGCCCTGCACCGCTACGTTTCCCTGCTGCTCAGTCTGCTTTGTCACATTGACCAGGGTCATGCCTTCAGCCAGAGGAAAGGTCACAGAATTAGCCGGATCCCCCTGACAGATAACCACATCCGTCCGCTGCCGTTTCTCTTCCGGGCTGAAGTATGCCTGCAGTTCACTCTGAGACAGGGAAAGCTCTTGTTCTGGAACCGACGGCAGATTCTTAATATGTTCCGTAAATGTGATCACAGCGCCCTTAATATCTTCATTAAGTCCGATAAATCCGGAGCTGTTCGGATCACAGCCGTCATAAATATAAGACAGAATACAGTGGGACAGACAATAGGAACGATCCGGCGCATCCCACCCGCCAGTCAGAAGCGGTTTTATATTTGCCTCAAATCCAGGACCTCCATAGACATAATACATGGCCTTTGCCAAAAGCTGATCCGGGCTCATCTCCCCGGATGGATAGGTTCCGTTTCCGGGAGAATCCATATCCGGTTCCAGACAATAGGCCAGATTCCCATTGATATAATAATAATGAGTCGAATATCCAATATACTCTACACGCTCCCCTCGTACCAGGGACACATCTGCCGCTTTAACCGTAAAGGTTCCTTTCATTCCTGCCGCCAGAATGATCAAAAATACAGTCAGAATTCCCAGCGTCCAGGCATGATTTACTTTTTTCCTTGTCATCATTTTCATCTCCTTATCAAACTAATTCCTATTTACTGCTGTACCTTGCAAAATTGCACGCAAAAAACACCTGCTGCCCTCCTTTCCTGTCTGGATTTAGATCTCGTTTTGGAAAATCGGAATGAAACTTCCTTTTGGGGGAATCCCCGTTGAAATATAGGTCTGTCAGAATTTTCTTAGACGAGTGCCTTTATCATAAAAGGATTTCCATATTTTGTCAATACAGAAATCCTTTTTTACTTTTATTTCTTCTCATTCCGGAGCCTGCAGCGGATCTGCTCCAGAAGTTCTTTATGTCGTCTGGACTGAAGCTTTGGAAATGCTCTCATAAAACGTCTGCCGCTTCTTATGGAACGTTGTGCCAGTTCTGAATATTTCTCTTTCAGCTGTGCGATCCGTGTCTTTTGCTCTCCAACTGCCACATCCAGCTTTTCCCGCAGCTCAATGGTATCCATAACATTTTCGTAGATATTTTCTCCCATTTTTCCAGACAGCTCCCTTAATTCTGCCGCTATCTTTTCCATCGCATCCAGCTGACGGTTCCATCTCATGATATCATTAACCGTAACGATCACATCAGCCGCCAGTCCCACACTGCAGACCGAGAGAAGAAGGGCCCCTGCTGCCAGCGGAAGTCTGCCGCATAGTTCCTGTACCATCGGGTGGACTACCTTTACAATCAATACACAGGCTGTTCCCCACAGCAATGAAAAAAGCGGGCAGACATATCCGCCGATATTGAACGGCATGCCGGAATAATCCCACCACTTATGATGAAACAACCTGTCCAGCACATAACCGGTAAGTCCTTCCAGCAATGTAACCAAAAGTGCTGATGCAAGATATAGCAAAAGCAGCTGATTTTCCAGCGGTTTCAGGAGACTTACCACTGCTGCGACCCCTACGCCGTAAATCGGACAGATCGGGCCGTTTAAAAAGCCCCGGTTTACGAACCTTCTCTCCATGACAGCGGCGAAAGCAACCTCTGTACACCATCCCAGAATCCCATAAAAAAAGAAATATATAGCTGTGTCATAAATCCACATATTGATTCCATCCTGTTCTTATTTGTAAAATAGAGTATACTTCACATTGATATCCGCGTCAATTAGTGATATAATTTCTTTGTTAATGATAAATATTATCAATATTGGAGATACAGGAGATAAAGACTATGACATTAAAACAAGGCAAAAGTAATCAGACCTACCGGGTCGAAGCCATCCACACTTCTCTGGATGTGGAACGCCGGCTGGAAGCCCTGGGTCTCACAGAAGGATCTCTGATCACAATTTTAAACAACCATAAAAAAGGCGCTCTGACAGCAAGGTTCCGCGGCGCAAGATTTGCACTGGGCCGGCAGATCGCCGAAAAAATTACAATTTCGGAGGTGGACCGCCATGAGTAAAGTAATCAATGTGGGATTCATCGGCAATCCCAACTGCGGAAAGACTACATTGTTTAACGCATTTACCGGCGCCAACCTCAAAGTAGCCAACTGGCCCGGCGTCACAGTAGAAAAAAAGGAAGGAACTGCCTATTATCAGGGACAGGAGTTCCGCCTGATCGATCTTCCAGGCATCTACAGCCTGACCTCCTATTCCATGGAGGAAACTGTATCCAGAGAATGTATCATGAGTGATGAAGTAGATGTGATCGTAGATGTGATCGATGCATCCAGCCTGGAAAGAAACCTTTATCTGACTCTTCAGCTTCTGGAGCTCGGTAAACCTGTCGTGCTGGCGCTGAATATGATGGACATCGTAGAGGAACGGGGCATGGAAATTGACCTTCACCGGCTCCCTGAGATGCTGGGTGTTCCTGCGATCCCGGTCTCTGCAAGAAAAAAGACCGGTCTGTCTATCCTGATGCATGCGGTAGCGCACCACTCAGAACTCCAGACACAGGGACCTTTGATCCATCATCATCCGGGCATGCACTCCTCACACCGCCACAACCACCATGCTGAGTACGCCATGGTTTACAGCGATGACATTGAGGATAAGATCGATGCTGTTATCACTCGTCTTTCGGAAAAGTATCCCAACCTGGAAAACAAACGGTGGCATGCGATCAAACTGCTGGAGTCTGATCAGACTGTTTCCGAACAATATCCGGTGGATTTAAGCCAGATTGCAGACAAAAGCTATGAAAAGGAAATCATCAACCAGAAATATGACTTTATCGAAGAGGTTATCTCTGAAGTTCTGGTCAACAAATCACAAAAAACCGCTGCCACAGATAAGATCGATCACTTCCTGACCCACCGCTGGCTGGGACTTCCGATCTTTTTAGGGATCATGGCCCTGGTCTTTTTCCTGACCTTTACCATCGGCGACTGGCTGAAAGGATATTTTGAACTGCTGCTGGAGCTGTTCTCCAGTGCTGTCGGCAGTTTTCTTACCGGACTCCATGTCAACGCCATGCTCCAGTCACTGATCCTGGACGGCATTATCTCCGGTGTCGGCGGCATTCTTACCTTCCTGCCGAACATCTTCATCCTGTTCCTGGCGCTGGCCATCCTGGAAGACAGCGGCTACATGGCCAGGGTCGCCTTTGTCATGGATGATATCATGAGTAAGCTTGGACTGTCCGGACGGGCTTTCCTTCCGCTGCTCCTGGGCTTTGGCTGTTCCGTCCCGGCTGTCATGGCCTCCCGCACCCTGGAAGACCCAAAAGATCGTTTTAAAACCGTAATGATCACACCTTTCATGTCCTGCAGCGCCAGACTTCCGATCTACGTGCTGTTTTCTTCCATGTTTTTCGGAAAAAACGCAATGCTGGTCTGCTATTCCATGTATCTTCTGGGGATCATCGTTGCTATCACGACCGCTTTCATCCTGTCAAAGATCGACGGCAGCAAGGCAAAACACTCTCTCCTGATTGAACTTCCGGAGTACAAATCTCCCAATGCCCGTACCATCGGCATCTATGTATGGCAGAAGATCAAGGATTATCTGACAAAGGCAGGGACCGTTATCTTCATCGCCTCTGTCATCATGTGGGTAGTTCTGAACTTCGGCCCGACAGGTTATGTAACCGACATCAGCGACAGTTTCGGCTCTATGATCGGAAGGCTGGCCGTGCCTTTGTTCAAACCGGCAGGCCTTGGCTACTGGCAGATCATTGTAGCCCTGATCTCTGGTATCGCGGCAAAGGAGGTTGTCGTATCCAGCTGCAGCGTTTTATTCGGCATCCAGAATATCACTACCTCTCATGGCATGAGCGCTATGGCATCTACCCTGGCTTCCATGGGATTTGGCGCTGCCAACGCCTATGCACTGATGGTATTCTGCCTGCTTTACATCCCATGTACAGCTACGATTGCTACGATGCACAGGGAACTGCACAGCTGGAAATCTACACTTGGTATTCTCCTGTTCCAGCTTCTGACAGCATGGGTGATGAGTACCCTCATCTATCATCTGATCCTGCTGTTTTAAATACGTGGAAAACATACATAACAAATACAAAGGACAGCCGGCCGGCTGTCCTTTTGCTTATTCTCCAATGTTTATTTTTCAAATGTTTCGTGCTGGTGCTTCTGAAGATAGGGAATCTCGATCGGATCAATGGGTGACGGAGGATTTTCCACCTCCCCTTTTACCTTCCGCTTTCTCCTTCTCAACAGTTCTCCGCCTTTGTTATAAAACCAGAAAGAATAGGTCAGAAGCTTCCCTGCTTTTCCCATCTTTTCTCTGGTTGTCTTGCCATACAGGGTTCCTCCCACCTGAATCGGCACCTTCCTGCGGATCAGAGAGATCAGTTCTGTCTCACAGGTAACATATTCCGGGAGTTCTGTATATCCCATAGACACACATTCGATCTTATGGGCATCACTTCCCCCGATGCCTGGTTTTTTATACTTTTTTGCCAGTTTCATGGCACATTCATTGGACTCTTCTGACTCGCATGCATTAAATGCTTCTATAAAATCAAATCGTTTCATGATTTCCGGAGACTTATAATACTTCTTTGTATTTGTAAAGCTTAAATACTTTTCGCCGCATGGATGTGCAGGCCCCAGGATCCCTCCATGGCGGTGCACGAAGTCAATGAGCGCCGTCACAGGAAGTCCTCTCAGCTCCAGGAGACGCATCTTGACCCCCTCCGGCATAATACAGATGATATGTCCTCCATCACAGGTATCATATTCAATCCCCTTCAGCACGACAAAATCTTCGTGTACTTTTCCCTTCATATCATACTTCCAGTGTCTGTACCCCTTATAGGTGTCGTGGTCCGTAATCAGCATCCCGTCGAATCCATGTTCTTTCAGTTTTGTTATATACTCATTCAGCGGCACTTTACTGTCGGGGGATCCTTCTTTCACATGACAATGCATATCCAGCTTCATTGATATGCCTCCTTTACAATCATGGTCTGCATTCATTGCCCGGATGGGCAAAAATCCCCGGCCCTAAAGCCGGGGAAAACTTTTTACTCCTGTGGCCCGGCAGCGACAAGTGCTTTACCAAGCTCATTACTCTCATATTTCTTAAAGTTCTTAATAAATCTCGCAGCCAGATCCTTTGCCTTTTCTTCCCATTCGGAAGCATCTGCATAGGTATCACGCGGATCCAGGATTGCAGGATCTACGCCCGGCAGCTCTGTAGGAACTTCAAAATTGAAGTATGGAATCTTCTTTGTCGGAGCATTTAAAATGGATCCGTCCAGAATTGCATCGATAATACCGCGGGTATCTTTGATAGAGATACGTTTTCCGGTTCCATTCCATCCTGTATTTACAAGATATGCTTTTGCTCCGCTTGCTTTCATTCTCTTGACAAGCTCCTCTGCATATTTCGTCGGATGCAGCTCCAGGAATGCCTGTCCGAAACATGCGGAGAATGTAGGTGTCGGCTCTGTAATACCACGCTCTGTTCCGGCCAGTTTTGCGGTAAATCCAGACAGGAAATAGTACTCTGTCTGTTCTGGAGTCAGAACAGATACCGGAGGAAGTACGCCGAACGCATCTGCGGACAGGAAGATCACATTCTTCGCTGCCGGTGCCGCTGAAACCGGGCGCACAATCTTCTCGATATGATCGATCGGATAAGATACACGAGTATTCTCTGTCACACTCTTGTCTGTAAAATCAATCTTTCCGTCTGCATCAAGAGTAACGTTTTCAAGAAGTGCATTTCTCTTGATCGCATTATAGATATCCGGCTCAGAATCCTTATCCAGGTCAATAACCTTTGCATAGCATCCACCTTCAAAGTTGAATACTCCATTATCATCCCAGCCGTGCTCATCATCACCGATCAGAAGTCTCTTAGGATCTGTGGAAAGAGTCGTCTTTCCTGTTCCGGAGAGTCCGAAGAAAATTGCTGTATTTTCTCCGTTCATATCTGTGTTTGCCGAACAATGCATAGATGCAATGCCTTTCAGCGGCAGGTAATAGTTCATCATGGAGAACATACCCTTTTTCATCTCACCGCCATACCAGGTATTGACGATTACCTGCTCACGGCTTGTGATATTAAACATAACCGCTGTCTCAGATCCAAGACCAAGCTCCTTATAGTTTTCAACCTTTGCCTTGGAAGCATTGTAAACGATAAAATCAGGTTCAAAGTTTTCCAGCTCCTCAGCAGTCGGGCGGATAAACATATTCGTAACGAAGTGAGCCTGCCATGCCACTTCCATGATAAAGCGGATCGCCATACGCGTATCTTTATTTGCGCCGCAGAATGCATCGACTACAAACAGTCTCTTGCCGGACAGCTGTTTCTTTGCAATCTCCTTTACTGCTTCCCATGCTTCCTGTGTTGCCGGATGATTGTCATTCTTATACTCATCGGAAGTCCACCATACAGTGTCTTTGGAATTTTCATCCATAACAATGTATTTATCTTTTGGAGAACGTCCTGTGTAGATACCAGTCATAACATTGACTGCGCCAAGCTCGCTGACCTGACCTTTGTCAAACCCTTCCAGGTTCGGGTTCGTCTCCTCCTCGAACAGCATTTCATAAGAAGGATTGTGGACAATTTCTGTTGTTCCGGTGATACCGTACTTTGTTAAATCGATCTTTGACATGTTACGCTCAACCTCTTTCTTTCTATAGTATAGTTCAGTTCTTTCACATTATACAAGATAATTGTCAAAAAATCAACAATAAAACTTCCAACTTGCAAGTTTGAAGCTTTAATCTTGCAAATCATCGTCGTCATCGTCATCCAGAAGATGTCTTGCCTTCTCCACCTCAGACTCCATAGAATCCTGCTCTTTGACCTTTTCGGAATAATTCTTTTCCTTTTTTCCAACCTTCCTGGATTGCATCATAAATTGAACGATTATTCCTATTACTGCGATCGCCACACCAATCGCAAGCCCGATCCAGGATGTATCTCCCAGGCCTGCCAGTACGGCTATATTACTGCCGGCTGCAATGCCTCCGGCCAGTCCCGTCACCACAATCACGAAAGGCTCCACATAGATTGCCGCCAGGATTGCCAGCACCAGGGCAACCGCCAGCCCGATTGCTGCCGGGATCCAGGATTCCGGCTTAAGAATTGTTACAGCCACCCCGAATGTTTCCACAAGGACCAGCAGAAAAACACCGACCCGGTATAAAAACCAGGACAATACACCGAATATAATTCCTCCGGCAACTACCACACCGGCAAAAGCAAGCCCGCTAAGTCCGATAATAAAACCTGCCGCTCCACCGATAGCTGCTCCCAGGAAAAAGCCCACAAGTGCGCCAAGAACTTTTACCAGCTTCAGTCCGAAAAAGCAGACCAGCAGTCCGATCACAATGGCTGCCGCAGCAGCCCCAAAGGCGATCTGGGATCCGCTTCCTGTAAGTATATCTGCCTGTTGTCCCTGCATGATCTGGTTCAGCTGATCTTGTAAACTCGTCATTTGTTCCATATTAAATGTCTCCTTTGTCCCTTATTTTTCGTGTATACTCCTACTTCTATTATCTTACTCATTATAGCAATAAATACGCCAACAGTAAAGATGCGTCAAAGAAAAAAGCGCCCTTCCAGGGCGCCCCTTCATCTCCATCGCTTAGAACAGTGCTACCGCTCCTGTGTCAATGCCATTGATCACATAGTATACCGCACTCTCTTCAGGCTTTATGTACAGATCCATCGTCTTGATATCTCCGACTTTCCTTCCGGACTTTGTCCACGCCTTCTTTACGTTTGCGATGATTGTCTTTTCATCCATCTGCTGTCCATAATATTCTACAACCGCATTGACCTTCATCTCTTTTTTGGCTGTAGTCTTCTTCGTTGTCGTCTTCTTTGTTGTTGTCTTCGCAGCTACTGTTTTTGCTGCAGTCGTCTTCGCTGCTGTTGTTCTGGCTGCCGCCTTTGCCGGTGCCTTCTCTTCGGTCGTTGTCTTCGCTGCAGGAGTCTTAGCTGGCTCTGCCTTTGCTGCAGCAGGCTTTGTTACAGTCTCAGTTTTCTTGGTTTCTGTAGTTACTTTTTTTGTAGCCATGATAATTCCTCCTCATTCGCCAAGCCTATTGCTCAGTACTGAATTATTATACCACATTCTTCTGAAATTGCAATTGTGAATCAATTGACAAACTGCAACAACAATCCCGCGACAACTGCCGTTATATACAGCATAATCATGATTTTTACGTTTTCTTTCCGATTTCGGTTGATCTTAAACAGAACAATCAAGCCAGCGCCCGCACCGGTACTAAGCCCTGCCACGACAGATGCAAAAGAGATCGCCCCGCCAAGATAGAGCTGGGTCAGAATTACAGAGGCCGCGCAGTTGGGGATCAATCCGATCAGAGCTGCAATCACCGGCTGAAATACAGTATCCCCCAGAAGAAAAGCCGAGAGGTTTTCTATCCCGAAAACTTCGATCACTAAATTTAACCCCCAGGTAAACAGTACCAGATATATAAACAACCGAAAGGTATGTCTCCACGCAGGCATGAGAATCCCTGCATGTTCTTTATGACAGCCGCAGTGGTCGCACAGATTTCCGCTGGACTTTTCTGACGACAGCCGCTCTTTCAGCAGAAGGTCTGCCACATACCCTGCTACGATGGCAATCACTACCTTCACCGCCAGAAGCCTTATCACTTCTCCGGCGCGTCCTGGATTTCCAAGAAGAATCAGCACCGCCTCATCAGAGGTCGCCAGGAATACTGCCAGAAGCGTCCCTGCCGACACCACTCCTCCCGCATAGAGATTGGCAGCCATGACTGAAAATCCACACTGGGGTATACAGCCGGCAAGCGCGCCCACTACAGGACCTGCCTTACCTACCTTTTCCATGACTTTGGCACTTAAATTGCCAGAATAATGCTCCAGCGCTTCGATCAGCAAAAATGCCGCAAATAGAAACGGCAGCATTCTCAGGCAGTCAATGAATGCGTGTTCAATTGTATGAATTAAAAGTTCCATCCTCTTCCTTTCTGTTCTATGATTTTATTTCCGTGAAAAAACATGCTTCAGGAATACGTACATCACGATCACAAAAGCAATCACATATCCCAGTGCGCCCAGAGCCGGGATTCCCATGATCTTCGGCTTCATATCTGTCGTGCAGATAATGCTGGAGCTGATCAGAAGCGCCATAACCCACAATCCCATGACGATATTCCGTACCAGTCTGCGCAGCAGGCGCTCCAGCTCGATGGAAGCATGCAGATCCAGGTTGATCTTGGTCTGTCCCTTCATATATCCGTGAAGGATATCTGAGACAAGCCCGGGGATATTCACCGCCTTATGTATGGAACGAAGTAAGGTCTTCCCACTGTTTTTTAATTCCTTTTTCCAGTCTCTTCCCAGAAGATATCTTCCTGCCATACGCCGTGATGCGATCTCTATCATATTAATTTCCGGTGCAATATCTGCCAGGACGCCTTCCATATGTGTCAGGCCTCTGGCAAGCATGGTCAGGCCATGGGGCATGATGATCTTATTTTCTTTCATCACTTCCATCAGATCCATCATCACTTCTGCAATATCAATCTGCCCAAGCTCCAGCGATCCATACTTATTCATCAGGCTGCTGATCCCTTCGTATAATACACTCGGATCCGGTCTTTCCTTGAATTCGCCAAGTTCCATCACCACATCCTGGATCATCCCGATATCATTAAGTGCCATCCCCTGGACCGCCTGCCCGATCAGTTCTCTGTCCCGGTCGCTTAGGCGTCCCATCATCCCCATATCCATCCAGACAATCTTTCCATCCCGGATCTTTACATTCCCCGGATGCGGGTCTGCATGAAAGAAGCCATCCTCCATCACCTGCTTGATATAATTATCCACCAGTTTACTGCCGATCTCTTCCAGATCATATCCGTTTTCTTCCAGGTACTTTTTATCGTTGATTCCACATCCTTCGATATACTCCATGACCAGTACCTGCATAGTGGTATACTGCTGATAGATTTTAGGAGTGTCTACGTATGCCACATTCTGGTTGTTTCTGGCAAATTCTTCCATATTAGCGGCTTCTGTAAGAAAATTCATCTCCTCACGGGTCACGCTCCACAATTCGTCCAGGACCATATTCAGGTCCACCATTCCCTTAATGCTCACCGGAGGCACCAGTTTTACCGCCTTATGAAGGAGGGCGATATCCCTCGCCATGGTCTCATAGATTCCTTTTCTCTGGACCTTCACTACGACCCTGGATCCGTCCAGAAGGACAGCTCTGTGAACCTGAGCGATGGACGCCGATCCCAGCGGCGTCTCGTCAATCTCCGAAAACACTTCATAGAAGGGACACCCATAGGCCATCTCAATGACTTCCGCCACTTCCGGGAACGGCATGGGTGCCACATCATAACACAGGCGCATCAATTCATCACAGTATCTTTTCGGAAGAATATCTGAATGCATGGACATGATCTGGCCGATCTTAATAAACGTAGGCCCAAGATCCTCCAGAATCATTCGCAGCTTCTGGGGCGTCACGCCTTTTGTAATGCCATGGCGCCTCAGAACTGCTGTAATTTCCCTCAGTCTTCCCTTGTGCTCTGCCTGTGCATCTTTATTCATCTGCCTGTTCTTCCTTATTCTCTTCCTTGTTTTCTTCCTTGGCCAGGATCCGCTCCTTCAATAACTGGATCTGCTCCGGCGACATTTCGTCAAGCAGCATATCCAGATCCTCCGGGGAGGTTGCCTTCACAGAAACATTCACCTTGTCTTTCATCGTTTTCTTAATATTATGCTTAAGCTCCTCGTTCAGGACTTTCCCCTGTTCTACTGTCAGTTCTCCCTTTTTGACCATCTCATCCAGCAGTTCTTTGGACTTTTCTCCTGTCACCGCCACTGCTCCGATACCGGCCAGTAATACTTTTTTAATGTTATCTCCTAAGTTTTCCATAAAGATTCTCCTTTCCGCTATTTATTTATATCAGAGGATAAATGCAGCTATCTTAGGCAAAAAGATGATGCACCCGATCACCGCTGCCATGATGGCCGCTGTCAGAACCGCACCGGCCGCCGTATCTTTTGCGATTTTTGCCAGCGGTTTTCTCTCCTCCGTCACCAGATCCACCACAGCCTCTACCGCTGTATTAACCAGTTCCAGCGCTATGACCAGGCCAAACAGGATCAGACAGATACACCACTCTGTCGCCGACAGCCCCAACACCGTCCCGGCAAACACCACCAGGATCATGGCTGCCGTGTGGATCCGCATATTGCGCTCCTTGCGGATGCCAGTCAGGATTCCCTCCCATGCATATCCAAAGGTCTTGGAAAGCGGCGGTTTTTTCTCTTGTTTCATATCTCCACCTGCTTTCTGGTCCTACGCAAACAGTTCAGTAGAAAAATACCGCTCTGCCGTATCCGGAAGAATCGTGACCACCGTCTTCCCCTTTCCCAGTTCCTTTGCCATCCGAAGCGCCGCCGCCACATTGGTGCCGCCGGTGATCCCACACATCAGTCCTTCTTTTGCCGCCAGCTCTCTGGCCGTTTCGAGGGCTTCCTCATCTGTGACGATTACAATCTTATCATAGACATCCTGATGAAGAATCTCCGGAATCACGCCGTCTCCAATTCCCATCTGGATATGGGAACCGACCTTCCCTCCGGACAGAATCGCCGCATTCTCCGGCTCGATCGCCCAGATCGTGATATCTGGATTTTTTTCTCTTAAGGCTTCTCCTACACCGGTGATCGTTCCTCCCGTTCCTATGCCGGAGCAGAAACCGTGAATGGGCTTTCCTGCCTGTTCCAGGATCTCTCGTCCGGTCTGTTCCCGGTGCGCCTGACTGTTGGCTTCATTGGCAAACTGCTGGGGCACAAAGACATTCGGATCCTCTTTTTCCATCCGAAGCGCTGTCTCCATACATTTTTCAATACACGCCCCGATATTTCCTTCGTCATGGATCAGAACTACTTCCGCTCCATAGTTCTGTACCAGTTTCCTTCTCTCTTCACTGACAGAATCCGGCATAATGATTCTGGTACGGTATCCTTTTACTGCCCCGATCAGAGCCAGGCCGATCCCCTGGTTGCCGCTGGTCGGCTCTACAATAATCGTATCCGGCCCGATCTTTCCTTCCTTTTCCGCAGTCTGGATCATATTCAGGGCGGTCCGGGTCTTGATGGATCCTCCTACGTTAACCGCCTCAAACTTTACCAGTACCTCTGCATCTTCCGGGCCGGTCATCCGGTTCAGCCGGATCAGGGGCGTATTGCCCACAGCTTCCAAAACATCATGGTATATCATATTCTTACCTTCCTTACTTTAAAAATACCTTTTCAAAACTCTTTCTTTAATAAAATATAGACCAAAACATTGACAAAGGCAATTCCATTTGTTAAATTATATTCGAAAAGTTGAGATTTGTTTATTTACCGCCGGATAAAGCAAAGCGCCTTATCCTGTATCAGCAGGCCTTAGAAGATACAGGACAGACGCTTTTTTATTTTGAATTCTGACGGTCAGACAGAAAGGAGATTTTTATTTATGGAATGGATTTATTTAGTCGTCGCAGGAGGTCTGGAAGTCTTCTGGTCCACCTGCCTGAAATTTTCGGAGGGCTTCAGCGTGCTGAAATTTTCAGTCCTTACGGTGATCGGCATGATCTTCAGCTTTCTTTTCCTGTCCCAGGCGACAAAAACACTGCCCCTTGGCACCTCATATGCCATCTGGACCGGGATCGGAGCACTGGGCGCTGTGATCGTAGGGATCCTGCTGTTCAAAGAGTCTGTTTCTCCCCTTCGCCTGTTCTTCGTAGCCCTGCTTTTGATCGGCATCATCGGACTGAAAGCCACCTCCGGACATTAAGCCCTAAGAATGTCCATAAGCCTTCCCGTAAGCCCGGTAGATCGACAGGATCCCGATGATCCCTGTCACTATCTGGGCGATACCGGAAGAAAAGTCCCAGATTGCAAAGAAATATATCGTCCAGAGTGCGATATTGATCAGCAGAAAGATCTTAACATGGAGAAAATCCCGGAAGTAGTAATTGGAAACGGTCCATACCAGGGTTGCGATCACGGGCAGGAGCCCCACCAGTCCCTTGGTATTCACCATGACTCCTCCTGCTGTAATCACGATGCTAAAAAGGATCATCCAGTTCTTGGTATATTTATCCTTCATCAAAAGAATATTCCGGAAAATAGCCAGAGACAACGTAATCATCCCTGAATATGATCCAAATACCAGCGAAGAAAGGCATAAAATCATATTTTCTGCAATCTGGTAACGGTAGATTTTATTCGTATCCGTCGTATAGCATCCCATAAACAGCATGACTGCCGCCGCAAATGATATCATATTTCCCAATACAATCTGATTCATAAACTTCCTCCAAAAGTATGATTCCTTGAGTGATCCCTAAAAATTTATTATACGCTCCTGCCCCACACTGTCAACCAGAGAAAATGTTTCTAAATATAATACTTGGTTTTATGACTTTTATCGAATATAATGTTATACAGAAACAACCATCTATTTTTTGTTATAAACGAAAGGAGATCTTACAGCATGATTTCAGTTACAGACACAATTCATTACGTGGGAGTCAACGATCATCAGGTTGATCTTTTCGAAGGACAGTATTCTGTCCCGAATGGCATGTCTTATAATTCCTATGTAATACTGGATGAAAAAACTGCCGTCATGGATACCGTAGACATCCATTTTACTCATGAATGGCTGGACAACCTGGCATCCGAATTAGGTAACCGGAAGCCAGACTATCTGATCATCCAGCATATGGAGCCCGATCATTCGGCCAATATTGATAACTTTTTGAAAGTATATCCAGACACCACTGTAGTTGCCACAGCTAAGGCATTTGCCATGATGGACAGCTTTTTCGGGCCGGATCTTGCAGAGCACAGGCTTGTAGCAGAAAATGGCGCTACACTTTCTTTGGGTAAGCATGAGCTGCACTTTGTTTTTGCGCCGATGGTACACTGGCCGGAAGTTATGATGACCTACGACAGTACAGACAAGGTTCTTTTCTCTGCCGATGGTTTTGGAAAATTCGGAGCGCTGGACGTGGAAGAAGACTGGGACTGCGAAGCACGCCGCTACTATATCGGTATCGTCGGGAAATATGGCGCTCAGGTACAGAATGTACTGAAAAAGGCAGCCGATCTGGATATTCAGATTATCTGCCCTCTTCACGGACCCGTTCTGAAAGATAATCTTGCACACTATATTGAAAAATACAACATCTGGTCTTCCTACGCTGTGGAATCTGACGGTGTCATGATTGCTTATACATCGGTCTATGGACATACCAAAAAGGCAGTTGAGACTCTTGCTGAAAAATTAAAAGCCTTAAATTGCCCGAAAGTTGTTATTCATGATCTTGCCAGGGATGATATGAGCGAAGCAGTGGAACATGCCTTCCAATATGGAAAGCTGGTTCTTGCCACTACCACTTACAATGCCGATATCTTTCCATTCATGAAGCAGTTTATTGACCATCTGACAGAGAGAAACTACCAGAACCGTACCATCGGTCTGATTGAAAATGGTTCCTGGGCTCCTCTGGCAGCCAAGATCATGAAAGAAATGTTTGCAAAGAGCAAAAATATTGAATGGCTTCACACAACTGTAAAGATCAAATCTGCCATGAACAGCGAAAATAAGGAACAGCTGGACAAGATGGCAGAAGAACTGTGTCAGGAATATCTTGCACAGTCTCCGGAAACCGCTGTAAAAAATGATCTGACCGCTCTCTTCCGTATTGGTTACGGCCTGTATGTTGTCACCTCCAATGACGGCAAGAAGGATAACGGTCTTATCGTGAATACGGTTACCCAGCTGACAGATAATCCGAACCGGGTAGCTGTCAATATCAATAAGGCAAATTATTCCCATCACATCATCAAACAGACTGGTATATTAAATGTCAACTGTCTCTCAGTCGACGCTCCGTTCAGCGTATTCCAGAATTTTGGATTCCAAAGCGGCCGTACCGCAGACAAGTTTGAAGGATGGGATCCGATCCGCTCCGACAACGGGCTGATCATCCTGCCAAAATATATCAACGCTGTCATTTCTCTGAAGGTAGACCAGTATGTTGATCTGGATACCCACGGCATGTTCATCTGTTCCGTTACAGAGGCACGTGTTATGAACGACCGTGAGACCATGACATACACCTATTACCAAAACAATGTAAAGCCCAGACCTCAGACAGAAGGAAAGAAAGGATTTGTCTGCAAGATCTGTGGATACATTTATGAAGGCGATGAACTGCCGGATGATTTCATCTGTCCGCTCTGCAAGCATGGAGCAGCAGATTTCGAACCAATTGTAAATTAGATCTTTTAGTCAGAAAAAGGGACGAATCCTTTTTGGATATCGTCCCTTTTCTATGTCTTCTATGTTCTCAAAAGAGAATCATACTTTTCTTATTTGTGTGCGATAGCTGCCTGAGCTGCTGCCAGTCTTGCAATCGGTACACGGAATGGTGAGCATGATACATAATCCAGTCCAAGGCTGTCACAGAATTCAACAGAGGACGGATCTCCGCCGTGCTCGCCGCAGATACCTAAGTGCAGGTTCGGGTTGGAAGATTTTCCAAGCTCGATTGCCATCTTCATCAGCTTGCCTACACCTACCTGATCCAGTTTTGCAAATGGATCGTTCTCGTAAATCTTTGCATCATAGTATGCGTTCAGGAATTTACCTGCATCATCACGAGAGAATCCGAATGTCATCTGTGTCAGGTCGTTGGTACCGAAGCAGAAGAAGTCAGCCTCTTTTGCGATCTCATCAGCTGTCAGAGCAGCTCTTGGGATCTCGATCATAGTACCAACAGCATAGTCAAGGTCGATGCCTGCTGCCGCAATCTCTGCATCTGCAGTCTCAACTACGAATTTCTTTACATATTTCAGCTCTTTTACTTCGCCAACCAGCGGAATCATGATCTCTGGTTTAATCGGCCAGTCCGGATGAGCTTTCTTTACATTGATTGCTGCACGGATAACTGCTCTTGTCTGCATCTTAGCAATCTCCGGATAAGTAACTGCCAGACGGCATCCACGATGACCCATCATCGGGTTGAACTCGTGCAGGCTGTCGATGATTGCTTTGATCTGATCTACAGTCTTGCCCTGAGCATCAGCCAGTTTCTGAATGTCTTCTTCCTCAGTCGGAACGAACTCATGAAGCGGCGGATCAAGGAAACGGATAGTAACCGGATTTCCTTCCAGTGCTGTATAGAGTTCTTCGAAGTCTCCCTGCTGATATGGAAGAACTTTCTCCAGAGCCTTTTCTCTTTCTTCCTCTGTCTCAGCACAGATCATCTCACGGAATGCATCGATTCTGCCCTCGCCGAAGAACATATGCTCTGTACGGCAAAGTCCGATACCTTCTGCGCCAAGCTCTACGGCCTTCTTAGCATCAACCGGTGTATCAGCATTGGTACGAACCTGAAGTCTTCTGTACTTGTCAGCCCATCCCATGATTCTTCCGAATTCACCAGCGATTGTAGCGTCTACAGTCGGGATAATTCCATCATAGATGTTTCCTGTAGATCCATCCAGAGAGATCGGGTCTCCTTCGTGGAATTCTTTTCCGCCAAGTGTAAATTTCTTATTTGCTTCGTCCATAACGATGTCGCCGCATCCGGATACACAGCATGTACCCATACCACGTGCAACAACGGCTGCGTGAGAAGTCATACCACCGCGGACAGTCAGGATACCCTGAGCGCTCTTCATACCAGTGATATCTTCAGGAGAAGTCTCCAGACGAACCAGAACGACTTTTTCTCCTCTTTCTGCCCACTCTACAGCGTCGTCTGCTGTGAAGACGATCTTACCGCAGGCAGCTCCTGGAGATGCTCCAAGTGCTTTGCCCATCGGGGTAGCTTTCTTCAGCGCATCTGCGTCAAACTGCGGATGAAGCAGAGAGTCTAAGTTTCTCGGATCGATCATTGCTACAGCTTCTTCTTCTGTTCTCATGCCCTCGTCTACCAGGTCACACGCGATCTTCAGAGCAGCCTTAGCAGTTCTCTTACCGTTACGTGTCTGCAGCATGTACAGTTTTCCGTGCTCAACGGTAAACTCCATGTCCTGCATATCTCTATAGTGTGTTTCCAGAGTCTTGCATACTTCTTTGAACTGTGCAAATGCCTCTGGGAACTTCTCTTCCATCTCAGAAATGTGCATTGGTGTACGAACACCGGCAACAACGTCCTCGCCCTGTGCGTTTGTCAGGAATTCTCCGAACAGACCGTTCTCTCCTGTAGCAGGGTCACGGGTAAATGCAACACCTGTACCACAGTCGTCTCCCATGTTACCAAATGCCATCATCTGTACGTTGACAGCAGTTCCCCAGGAGTATGGGATATCGTTGTCACGACGGTAAACATTTGCTCTCGGGTTGTCCCAGGAACGGAATACCGCTTTTACAGCTCCTACCAGCTGCTCTTTTGCATCTGACGGGAAGTCTGTACCGATTTTTTCTTTATATTCAGCCTTGAACTGTCCTGCCAGAGTCTTCAGATCCTCTGCTGTCAGTTCAACGTCCTGTTTTACGCCTTTTTCTTCTTTCATCTTATCGATGAGCTCTTCGAAGTATTTCTTGCCGACTTCCATAACAACGTCGGAATACATCTGAATAAATCTTCTGTAGCAATCCCATGCCCAGCGTGGATTTCCAGATGCCTCTGCCAGAGTCTCTACAACTTCTTCATTCAGACCGAGGTTCAGGATTGTGTCCATCATACCTGGCATAGAAGCTCTCGCACCAGAACGAACAGAAACAAGAAGCGGATTTTCTTTATCCCCGAATTTCTTACCAGTGATCTCTTCCAGTTTCGTCATGGCTTCCATAATCTGATCCATGATCTCATCATTGATCTGTCTGCCATCCTCATAGTACTGAGTACAAGCTTCTGTTGTAACTGTAAATCCCTGCGGAACCGGGAGTCCAAGGCTTGTCATCTCAGCAAGGTTTGCACCTTTGCCACCAAGAAGGTTTCTCATGTTCGCATTACCTTCGGTGAACATATACACCCATTTTGCCATTTGTCATGACCTCCTAAACTAAATTTTTCTAAGTCGCACATCTATTTTACTGGTTTTGCCAGTATTCGTCAAGACTTTTAGCAACAATCAGCCCCTGTTTTCCCCGGCCTGATTACATATTTTTCAGAAATGCGAGGCACCCTTTATACGCCTCATAAACGTCTGCTTTGCTGGTCACTTCCCAAGGAGCGTGCATACTCAAAACTGCGACACCGCTGTCGATGACTTCCATGCCATAATTCGCCATGATATATGCGATAGTTCCGCCACCGCCTGCGTCCACTCTGCCAAGTTCCGCAAACTGATATGCCACCTGATCCTGATCCATTGCCTGACGGATTCTTGCAAGGTATTCTGCATTTGCATCATTTGATCCGCTCTTGCCGCGGCTGCCTGTAAACTTATTGAATACCAGCCCTTTTGCGAAGAATGCCGAACTTCTCTTTTCAAAAACCTCCGCGTACATAGGATCATAGGCAGCGCTCACATCAGAGGAAAGCATTTTTGAATTCTGGAGAGCTCTGCGGACCTTCAGTTCGGACTCTCCTCCCTCCATGGCAACCAGCTCCGCGATCACATTTTCAAAGAAGCGGGAATGCATACCTGTCGCACCCACACTTCCAATTTCTTCCTTATCCACCAGGATACAGCATGCCGTGCGTTTCGGTGTCTCTGTATCCAGCATGGCAAACAGAGAAGTAAATGCACATACACGGTCGTCCTGTCCATAGGCAAGGATCATGCTGCGGTCGATTCCACAGTCCCGGGCCTTTCCCGCCGGCACGATTTCCAGCTCTGCAGACACAAAGTCTTCTTCTTCCATTTCATAATATTCTTTCAGGATGCCAAGTACGTTTTTCTTGACTGCCTCTTTATCTTCCTTCTCCATGCCTTCCACCTGCTCCAGCGGCCGGCTTCCAAACAAAAGATCCAGCTTTTCGCCTTCGATCACTGCATTTGCCTTGCGCTCCATCTGCTTGGCAGCCAGATGCACCAGCAGGTCCGTGATCACAAAGACCGGATCCTCTTCTTTCTCGCCAATGCTGACTTTTATGATGGTTCCGTCCTTTTTCGCCACCACACCATGGATTGCCAGAGGAAGAGTCACCCACTGATATTTTTTGATTCCTCCATAATAATGCGTATCCAGATAAGCAAGCTCCTCACTCTCATAAAGAGGATTCTGCTTCACATCAATCCTGGGGGAATCAATATGCGCGCCCAGGATATTCAGCCCCTTCTCCAGCGGCTCCTCCCCGATGTGGAATAACACAATACTTTTGTCCATACATACCGCGTATACTTTATCTCCCGGCTTCAAAGGTGCCTTCGCATCCTCCAGCCGCACATAGCCCGCCTTCTCGGCCTCCTGAACCGCAATACCGACACATTCCCGTTCCGTCTTGCCCGCATCCAGACACGCCTTGTATTTGTCATTCACCCGGTTCAGCTCATTCATCTGCTGCGCCGTATATCCCTTCCATACATTTTCTCTATCCATTTTCCACAGCTCCTTTCTGTCAACAGTATAACAGGGGACGTACACTTTTGCAAAAGGTCTACGTCCCTATTTGCAATTTCCCCTGTCCCTTTTGGGCCCACAGGGTGTCCCCACCTGCATTTCCCCGTCTTCCTAGCTATTCTGTATATCGTTTAAAATGATATTGCAGATTTTTTCTGCCTCTTTTTTTGATATCTTTAGTATCTTCACCAACCGGGAAATATACACTTTTTTCACTTCATTTTCTTCAAAAATCTGGACAAACAGCTGCAATGGATACTCATCAAACACCTGCTCTGCAATGAGCAATGCCGATTCTTTTTTCTGAGCCGTTACTTCTTCTCTGACATCTGCAAATATTCCTAAATATCTTTCTTTATGAAATGTCTCGAATTGTTTATAATTATCAAATTTATTTTTGTATCTTACCAGTGCATCCGCATGGATCATTCCAGGTGTGTCCAGCTTATATTCCGCAAGGCTGCTGTACCTGTAGTGTACAGGCTCTTTTACCATTTTTGCCTTGACCGGATTCATATGAATATACCGCAGACAATTCCAATAATATGATTCCGTTTCAATGCATTCACTGACAAAACGATTTTGAAAAACGTGTCCGTTTCTATGGTGTTTATAATTGTAATATACCGCATATTCGGCCAAAACTACGGCCATAAACGCGGATAAAACCGGGAGTTGTGCTTTGATAATCAGATGTGCATGATTAGACATGATACAGTATGCATAAAGTTCAACATCATACTTTTTCAGATACTTTAAGATTTTCTTTTTAAAATAGATTTTCTCACGCTGCTGACGATAGATATCTTCGTTATTGATTCCTTTTACGATTACATGATAGAACATTGTGCTGCTTTCGCGGCGTCTTTTTCTTGGCATTTAATTCCCCCTTCCGAACCGGAACAGCATTGGGGACAGGGGATTTTACAGTTGGGGACACCCTGTTTGCCAATCAGGGACGTACACTTTTGCAAAAATGATATGCTCCCTTCTAAGTAGACAAGTGAAATAATAAAAACTTGTCACTT
>USDK01000041.1 GCA_900553355.1 uncultured Lachnospiraceae bacterium | reverse complement strand
TCCTTTTTTATAGTCGGTGTCCTTTCAGTCACTTCGTGACTTTTGGGACACCCTCATCTGCGTTTCGGGGTGTCCCCATCTGTATTATGCTTCCCATCTGCCGGAGGCTCCGCAGGGCAGCACCAGACCGGTGCTGGTAACGGGAAGCCCGATTTCATGGGATTCGACATGCCCGTGGAAAGGCTTTAGTTCTGTGCCGATCATGTAGGTCAGTACTGCCGGGGCAAGGCCCGTGGTGTAGGAGTTTACCAGGAAGAATAAGGGCTGGTCAGACAGGATTTTTGTACACAGCCGGATCAGCGGATGGATGGCATCCTCGATCTTCCAGATCTCGCCTTTGGGGCCGCGCCCATAGGAGGGCGGATCCATGATAATGGCGTCGTAATGATTCCCCCGGCGGATTTCTCGTTCTACAAATTTTACACAGTCATCAACCAGCCAGCGGATGGGTTTATCTGCCAGTCCGGAGGAGACTGCGTTTTCCTTTGCCCAGGTGACCATGCCTTTGGAGGCATCCACGTGTGTGACACTGGCTCCGGCGGCTGCGGCAGCAAGAGTAGCGCCTCCGGTATAGGCAAACAGGTTTAAGACCTTGACAGGGCGGCCGGCTTTTCGGATTTTTTCTGAAAACCAGTCCCAGTTGGCAGCCTGCTCGGGAAAAAGGCCGGTATGTTTAAAACTGAAAGGTTTCAGATTAAAGGTCAGATCTCTGTAATGGATCTGCCATTGTTTCGGAAGGTCAAAAAATTCCCATTCGCCGCCGCCTTTTTTGCTGCGGTGGTAATGGCCGTTTTTCTGCCGCCAGCGCCGGTCTGTCCTCGGGGTGTCCCAGATGACCTGTGGATCCGGGCGGACCAGAATATATTTTCCCCAGCGTTCCAGCTTCTCTCCTTTACTGCAGTCTATCACTTCATAATCTTTCCATTGATCGGCAATCCACATATTGATTTTATCCTCTCTTAATTGTAATATCGTATCTGTCAGAATTATATCATGAAGAAGCGAAAAAAGGAATTCCTTCCTTTTTGATAGATAATATCTATAAATTGCTTTATTTATAAAAAAACTCGATTTGAATACGAAGAGCAGGCTTTTTATAATAAGGATAGTGGCACTTGTAAAGATGTTTTATTTATTATAGAAAGCTGAAGGTGTATGAAAGATGCTGATTGATCTGCATATGCATGAGATGACATATTCAAAGGACAGTTTCTTGAAATTATCTCAGATTGTAGAGATAGCAAAAGAAAGAGGGCTTGACGGAATTACCATTACGGATCATGATAGTATGGGCCTGAAAGAGTATGCAGCAGAATATTCAGAGAAGACAGGATTCCCGATTTTTACCGGGATTGAATATTTCTCGCTCCAGGGAGATATCGTTGCCTTTGGGATTGAAGAGTATCCAAGAGAGCGTATCCCTGCGCAGGAGTTTATTGATCTGGTTAAAAGGCAGGGCGGCATCTGTTTTGCTGCTCATCCGTTCCGGAATAATGGCAGAGGATTAGGGGAACACTTATGTGAAGTAGAAGGGTTGGATGGCCTGGAAGTATTAAACGGGAGTACATCTGCCGCTGCATGCCGGAAGGCTGCAAAATATGCCGGAAAGCTTGGGCTTCGCACTGTGGGAGCCAGCGACTGTCATGTGCCGGAAAAGGTGGGAGTATGTGCCACCTGGTTTCCGGAGGAGGTACGGACGCTGGAGGAGTTCCTGGAAGTATTCCGGAAAGGCGGATTAAAACCGGCCTGTTATTCCGGCGGCGGTTACCGGGTCCTTGAAATGCGGGAGTATGAAAGGTTCCGTTCGCCAAAGTTGTATGCAGGACAGGTCGGATAAGAGAATCGCGTGAAAAAATATTTTCATAAATCATGTAAAAGCCATTTACCTTTTTGCGGCATAATGATAGAATGTGTCTATAAGTGTTGAAGGTAATATGGCGGAAAGGAAAGGCGAGATATTATGATTACAGTCAACGCTATGGGTGATAATTGCCCGATCCCGGTCATTAAGACTAAAAAGGCAATGCAGGCGCTTACAGGACCTGAGACGATCGAAGTACTGGTGGACAATGAGATTGCTGTCCAGAATGTAACCAAGATGGCATCCAGTTCCGGAGGACAGGTTTCTTCCGAAAAACTGGGAGATGCTCAGTTTAAGATCACGATCCAGATGGAAGGGGCTCCGGCAGCAGATGATACAGAAGAAGTATCCTGCACTCCGGACAACAGAGGAAATCTGGTCGTTGCCATTTCTTCTGATCGTATGGGAAGTGGAAATGATGAGCTTGGCAAAGTTCTGATCAAGAGCTTTATTTTTGCTGTTACCCAGCTGGATACACTGCCGAAGACGATGCTGTTTTACAACGGCGGTGCCACACTGACGACGGAAGGCTCAGATTCTCTGGAGGATCTGAAGTCCCTGGAAGCTCAGGGAGTGGAGATTCAGACATGTGGAACCTGTCTGGACTACTACGGGCTGAAAGAAAAACTTGCTGTCGGATCAGTGACTAATATGTACAGTATTGTTGAGACACTGGCTGGAGCATCCAAGATCATAAAACCTTAACAGGGAGTATTTTGTGAGATAATTATGTTTAAAAGAATCCACAGGAAACGCCGCAATATAAAAAAGAAGGCTTTTCCTGTGGTTTTTTTATGGGCAGATCCACGGGCGTCTGTGACGTTAGGAGAGGAGGAAAGGAGTTATTATGATTTCTGATGTCAAATTAACCAGTTTAAGCAAGACTTCAGGCTGAGCGGCCAAAATAGGTCCTGAGACCCTTGCCCAGGTTCTGGGTAAGCTGCCGAAGTTTCATGATGACAATCTCATCGTCGGAATTGAAACGTCCGATGATGCGGCAATATATAAAGTAACAGATGAGATAGCAATGATACAGACGGTGGATTTTTTCACACCGATCGTAGACGACCCATATATGTTTGGGCAGATTGCCGCAGCAAATTCATTAAGTGACGTGTGGGCGATGGGAGGAGAACCCGTTGTTGCGCTGAATATTGTAGGATTTCCAAACTGTCTGGATCCGGCCATCTTAGGAGATATCCTGGCCGGAGGGGCAGATAAGGTAAAAGAAGCAGGCGCGGTTCTCGTAGGCGGTCATTCGGTACAGGATGATGAACCGAAATACGGACTATGTGTGTCAGGGTTTGTGCATCCGGATAAGATTTTTAAAAATTATGGATGCCGGCCCGGGGACGTACTGGTGCTGACCAAGCAGATCGGAAGCGGAATCATTAATACTGCCGTAAAGGCGGAGATGGCATCGCCGTCCGCGATCCGGGAAGCGCAGACCGTTATGGCGTCCCTGAATAAAAAAGCCAAGCAGGTAGTGGAAAAGTACGACGTATCCGCCTGTACAGACGTTACCGGCTTCGGGCTTTTAGTCCACGGCGTAGAAATGGCCGAGGCCAGCGAAGTTACGCTGGAATTAAAGGTAAAAGATGTCCCTTATCTTGCTGATGCGATTGATTATGCAAAGATGGGACTGGTGCCGGCAGGCGCCTATAAAAACAGGGGATATTCTATCGGCAAGGTGGAAACAGGAGGCATAGAAGAGCATTATCTGGATCTCCTTTATGATCCCCAGACTTCCGGCGGACTTCTGATCAGTGTATCTCCGTCACAGCTTTCCCAGATGATGGCAGATTTTGCCGCAGCACAGATGGAGACAAAGGTGGCAGTGATCGGAGAGGTCAAAGAAAAAAGTGATAAATTGATTCGCTTGATATAAGAGAGGAAACGTAGAATGAACAAGAATGTGTATTACCGGCAGATCCCGAAGGTAGACATTTTACTGGAGGACGAACGGATCCGGCAGATGATCGAAAACTATAGTAAGGATACGGTCATGGAATCCATCCACATTGAGACAGACCGGCTGCGGGCATTTATCGGCAGCTGTGAGGAAGAAGAGCAGATCGAAGCAAGGATCGAAGGCCTGGTCGGAGAGATCGGGCGCACGGTAGAGGCCATGCATACGCCCAATATGCGTCCGGTGGTCAACGCCACAGGAACGATCCTGCATACGAATCTGGGAAGAGCGCCGATCAGTCCTGAGCATATGAAACGAATTGCTGAGGTGGCAAGCGGTTATTCCAATCTGGAGTACAATCTGGAGGCCGGAAGACGCGGAGAGAGGTATTCACATTTTGAGGACTTATTGTGTAAGCTGACCGGTGCAGAAGCAGCTATGGCTGTCAATAATAATGCGGCCTCTGTGATGCTGATCTTAAGCTCCCTGGCAAAAGGCGGCGAAGTCGTGGTCTCCAGAGGAGAGCTGGTGGAGATCGGAGGAAAATTCCGGATCCCGGATGTAATGGAGCAAAGCGGGGCAGCCCTGGTGGAAGTAGGAACGACGAACAAGACCCATTATGATGACTATAAAAATGCGATTACTGAGGAGACAAAGGCACTCCTGAAGGTGCATACCAGCAACTACCGGATCGTGGGATTTACGGAGTCAGTAGAGATCGATGAGCTGATCGGTCTGGCAAGAGAACACGACCTCCCGATCATCGAGGATCTGGGAAGCGGCGTGCTGGTAGATCTTCAGAAGTACGGTCTGACTCATGAGCCCATGGTGCAGGAGTCCATCGCCAAAGGGGCGGATGTGGTCTGCTTCAGCGGCGATAAACTTCTGGGAGGTCCCCAGGCCGGGATCATTATCGGAAAGAAAAAGTATATTGATCAGATGAAGAAAAACCAGCTGACCAGGGCGCTTCGGATTGACAAGTTTACGGCGACGGCTCTGGAGCTGGTGCTGCAGGAGTATCTGTCAGAGGAAACGGCTGTCCGCAATATACCAGTTCTGCGCATGATTACGAAACCGCTGGAGGAGATTGAAAAAGAGGCGAAGAACTTAAACCGGATGTTAAGGCGCAGTGGTTTTTCGGCTCAGTTCCAGGTGGTGGAGTGTGAATCTCAGGTGGGCGGCGGTTCGCTTCCGCTGGAGCGGATCCCAAGCTATGCGGTGGCAGTGCGGCCGCAGAAGATGAGCGTTCCTCAGATGGAGGAGCGGATGCGGCATCTTGCAGTGCCGATCATACCAAGGACGGCTAACGATACCATCCTTCTGGATGTAAGGACGATAGACCACCGGCAGTTTAAAGTGATAGCAGATCAATTTAGGAGCATGGAAGATGAAGAATATAATCATAGGAACGGCGGGACACATTGATCATGGAAAGACGACGCTGATCAAGGCGTTGACCGGACGGAACACAGACCGCTGGGAGGAGGAACAAAGAAGGGGGATTACCATTGACCTGGGATTTACTTACTTTGACCTTCCAGGCGGTGACCGGGCCGGGATCATTGATGTGCCCGGACACGAGAAATTTATCAATAACATGGTTGCAGGAGTGGTAGGGATGGACCTGGTTCTCCTGGTCATTGCGGCAGACGAGGGTATTATGCCGCAGACCAGGGAGCATATGGACATTCTGGGACTTCTGGGAATAGAAAAGAGCATCATCGTTTTAAATAAATGTGACCTGGTAGATGAGGAATGGATTGAACTGGTGGAGGAAGAGATCCGGGAAGAACTTTCGGGAACCTTCCTGGAGCATGCGCCGGTGGTGAAGGTATCGGCAGCCACCGGGCAGGGACTGGACCATCTGGTTCAGGTGATCCAGCAGATGGCAGATCAGGAAGTTGTGGCAAAGGATATCCATACGATTCCAAGACTCCCGATCGACCGGGCATTTACCCTGTCCGGATTTGGGACGATCATTACAGGGACACTGGTATCTGGGACCATCCGGAAGGAAGATACGCTGGAGATGTATCCGATCGGGAAGGAATGTAAGATCCGCAGCATCCAGGTTCATGGGGCAGACCAGAAGGAATGCTATGCCGGGCAGCGGGTGGCCATTAACCTTTCTAATGTGAAGAAAAAGGAAATCAAGAGAGGCTGCGTCCTGGCGCCGCCGGACAGTATGAAGAATACGGATCTTCTGGACGTGAAGATGAACATCCTGGATTCTTCTATGCGAGTGCTGACCAACCACTCCAGGCTTCATTTTTTTACAGGGACCAGCGAGATCCTCTGCCGCGCAGTTCTGCTGGATAAAGAAGAGATCGGGCCGGGAGAGAGCGGCTATGTGCAGCTTCGGCTGGAGGAAGAGATTGCCGTGCGCCGGGGAGATAAGTTTGTGGTACGGTTTTATTCGCCGATGGAAACCATCGGAGGCGGTGTGATCCTGGAGCCAAATCCGGGAGTAAAGAAACGCTTCCAGCCAAGTGTGATCGAAGAGCTTAAGCGTAAAGAGTCGGGCTCTACGGCAGATGTGATCGAGATGCATGTGAAAAAGCATGGGGACACCCTGATCACCCTGGCCGAACTTGCGAAGCTGACGGCGCTTTCCATAGACGAAGTGAAGGCGGACGTGGAAGAACTGAAAGACCAGGGGCTTGTAACGGCATTTGAGATGAGGAAAGACACATACGTGTGGCATGCGGACTCCGTCCGCGAAGCACAGCAGACGCTGGCAAAAGCGCTTGAAACATATGAAGAGAAATATCCCTATCGCTACGGCATGAAAAAAGCGGAGATACAGACTATGTATTTCCAGAAGATCAAGCCTAACGTATTTGACCGTATTGTGGAATTTTTCGTGGAAAAGGGCAGTATCAGAAGAAACGGAGAGTTTTTGTGCACGCCGGAATATGAGGTGAGAAAAGACAGCACCTATCAGAAGGTATCAGAAAATCTGTTGAGTGTCTTTGAAAAGGCAGGCTATGATTTTGTGCGTTATTCGGAGATCGATCTGAAAGGAGTCTCAAAGGATACGGCGGATGATATTTTAAATATTCTGCTGACGGAGAAGAAGATCGTGCGGGTAACGGAGGAAATGTATACCCTGTCAGAGTACATGGACAAAGCAAAGGAAAAAATACAGGCACATCTTGCCAGGGATCCGCTGATCACGATCGCACAGGTCAGGGATATGTTCGGAACCAGCCGTAAGAGTGCAAAGCCGATCCTTGAATATATGGATGCCTTGAAGATAACCAAGAAGATGGGGGCAGAAAGTGAAAGGGTAGCATACTAATGAATTTGAAACAATTAGAAGCATTTGTCCAGGTGGCAGAAGGCGGAAGCTTTTCAAAGGCGGCAAAGGAATTGTTTTTGACCCAGCCGACCATCAGCGCCCATATCGCCTCGCTGGAAAAGGAGTTAAATGTCCGACTGTTTATTCGTAATACAAAGGAGGTCAGTCTTTCAGAAGACGGCAAGGAGCTTTATAAATATGCGAAGCCGATGCTGGATCTGGAGCGTAAGATCGAGGAGCGTTTCGGAGGGGAAGAAGAGGCAGGAAGGCACTGCGTGACCATTGCGGCGTCTACGGTGCCTGCGCAGTACCTGCTTCCCAGAATCCTGAAAAGATATAATGAAAAGTATCCGGAGGAGCAGCTGAAGATTATGGAAATGGACAGCGCAAAAGTGGTGCTCCGAGTCATTGACCATATGGTAGACGTAGGGCTGACGGGTACGACCCTGGAGAAAAAGCACTGCAAATACATGCCGTTCTACAAGGACCAGCTGGTGATCATCACACCGAATACCGAGAAATATCGGAAGATCAGGGAAGAGTCTCAGGGAGATATTTCCTGGATCTGCCAGGAATCCTTTATTATGAGAGAAGAAGGATCCGGTACGCGTAAGGAAGCGGAGAAACAGTTTGAGCGTGCAGGGATCGAGGTGGATAAACTGGATGTGATTGCAAGTATTGAGAATCAGGAGACGATTAAAAAATCGGTGACTCAGGGACTGGGAATCTCTGTACTGTCAGGACTTGCCTCTAAGGACGAGGTAGAGGAAGGGCATATGCTGGCGTTCCCGATTCCGGGAGCGGACAAGGGCAGAGATATCAATCTGGTTTATAATAAAAACTATCAGCTGACGAGATCTGCAGAGCGTTTTATTAAAGTTGTAAAAGAAGTGTATAAATTAGGGAAGTAAAGAGGGGGAGTCTGGTATAGATGTTTTCTATAACAGGCTCCTTCTATCAACGTTTTTGATTAGACGAATTATCATTTACAGAATATACTAATAGATGGAGAAAAAAACATCTCCCGGAAAGAAAGGATGGAATGATCATGATTTATATGGATAATGCAGCTACAACAATGCATAAGCCCCAGGAGGTGATCGATGCGGTTGTGTCGGCCATGAGCTCTATGGGGAATGCTGGAAGAGGCGTGAATGAGGCTTCTTTGAGCGCATCCAGACTGATCTATGACACGAGAGACAAGCTGTGCCGTTTATTTGGCGGGGAAGATCCGCGCCAGATCGTATTTACTGCGAACTCAACGGAGAGCCTGAATATTGCAATCAAAGGGATTCTGAATCCGGGAGACCATGTGATCGCGACGATGCTGGAGCATAATTCGGTTCTGCGTCCACTCTATGAGATGGAGAAACAGGGCGTAAGGCTGACAATCGTTAAGAGTGATCCGACAGGGCGATTTGACCTGAAGGATATTGAAGATGCGATCGCCCCTGATACGAAGATGATCGTTTGTACCAATGGCTCAAATCTGACGGGAAATTATGTAGACCCGGAGCCGATCGGGACTCTGGCGAGGGAAAAAGGGATTGTGTTTGTGGTAGACGCTTCCCAGACCGCAGGAGTATTTCCAATTGATGTACAGAAAATGAAGATAGATGTACTCTGCTTTACCGGACATAAGGGAATGCTGGGACCACAGGGGACTGGCGGAATGTATGTCCGGAAAGGTTTGAAGATCCGCCCGTTGTTGTCTGGCGGAAGCGGAGTACAGACCTACAGTAAAACGCACCCTTCTGAGATGCCCACCGCTCTGGAGGCGGGCACTTTGAACGGCCACGGCATTGCAGGCCTTCATGCAGCCGTGGAGTACCTGGAAAAAACGGGCGTGGACAAGATCCGCGCCCGTGAACAGGACTTGATGTGGAAGTTTTACGAAGGTGTGAAAGAGATACCGGGCGTTAAAATTTATGGCGATTTCTCATCGAAGAACCGTTGTGCGATTGTGACGCTGAATATCGGTGATTATGATTCTTCCGAAGTGAGTGATGAGCTCCTTACAGAATATGGAATTTCGACCAGGTCCGGCGGACATTGTGCGCCGCTGATGCATGAAGCGCTGGGCACGGTGGAGCAGGGGGCTGTAAGGTTTAGTTTTTCCCACTATAATACGGAGGAGGAAGTGGATACGGCCATCCGGGCGATCCGCGAATTAGCAGAAGAATAAATATCTGCAAGGTATGAGAGGAACAAGGAGGAGAAACATGAATTTATCAGATTCAAAGAAGAAACTGGCTCTGGCCGGTGTAGTATGTGGAATCGTAGCGGCACTTCTGGCATACTTTGGAAATCCGGCGAACATGGCATTTTGTATCGCGTGCTTTATCCGCGATACGGCAGGTGCATTGGGGATGCACCAGGTGGAGACGGTACAGTATGCAAGACCGGAGATCATCGGTCTGGTTCTGGGCGCGTTTCTGATCTCTGTAGCAACGAAGGAGTACCGTTCAACGGCGGGGGCTTCCCCGATGATTCGTTTCCTGCTGGGAATGATCATTATGATCGGTGCGCTTGTATTTCTTGGGTGTCCGCTGCGTATGGTGATCCGTATGTCAGCCGGTGACCTGAATGCATGGGTTGCCCTGATCGGGTTTATCCTGGGGATCGCGACCGGCGTATTTGCTCTGAAAAAGGGCTTCAGTCTGGGGCGTGCTTATGTGGCGAATAAAGAAAGCGGGGCAGTCATCTCTGTGATTGTTGTCGGCATTTTGATTCTGGCGCTTTTCACCACTCTGTTAAAGAGCAGTGAGACGGGACCGGGCAGTATGCATGCACCGGTGATCGTGGCTCTTTTGGGAGGCCTGGTGTTCGGAGCATTTGCTCAGAAATCCAGAATGTGTTTTGCCGGAAGTATCCGTGATATTATTTTGATGAGAAATTTTGACCTGATCTGTGTGATCGGCGGACTGTTTGTCGTTATGCTGGTGTTTAATATTGCGACAGGGCGGTTTGTGCTGGCGTTTGATACACCGGGGATCATTGCGCATTCCGAGCATCTGTGGAATATCCTGGGAATGTACACGGTAGGATTTGCGGCGGTGCTGGCAGGTGGATGCCCGCTTCGTCAGCTGATTCTGGCAGGCCAGGGATCTTCTGATGCAGCTATGACTGTGGTTGGAATGTTTGTAGGCGCGGCTTTGTGCCACAATCTGGGACTGGCTGCCAGTGGAACAGCGCTGGACGCTGAGACACAGGAGGTTGTAGCCGGGGCAGTACCATTTAACGGAAAGGTTGCATGTATCATCTGTATCGTTCTTTTGTTTGTAATCGCATTTACAAATAAAAGACAGGTTGAAATGAATAAGAAAGCGTAGTATCCTAGGAAAGAAGGTAACAATATTAAGGAAGTAGATGCAAGAGGATTATCCTGTCCGGAGCCGCTGATGCTGACGGCCGAAGCGCTGAAGGGCGCGACGGAGCCGGTGAAGGTGCTGGTGAACGAGGCTCATCAGAAGACCAATGTGGAGAAATATGCCAGGGATCACGGGAAAAAGGCGACGTCGGTGGAGAAGGACGGATACATCGAAGTGGTGATTGAGTAAGATGAGAAAAAAAGAACTGAAACTGGTGGTAACTTTTCATACAACAGCTGATGCCATGGCTATGGAAAAGGTCTGTAAGGAGCAGAATGCCCCGGGGCGGATCATTCCAGTGCCGAGGGCTATCTCAGCGGGCTGCGGACTTTCCTGGTGTGCGGATCTTTCCGACAGAGAGAAGATTGCGGCGGTGATGAAAGAAGCCGGGATTGAGGAAGAAGCCATGCATGAGTGTATGGTGTAATGACCGGGCGTTATGAACAAATATTTGCCGGCAGGATTTTCCTGCCGGCTCTTTTTTTGTAAAAATTGACTGAAAATATAAAGAAAACTTTTAAATAATAAAACAATATGATATTCTGGAGACAGAGAGTTTTTCTTTATCGTATTTATAGGATGAAGGGAGGGATTATTGACGATGAAGAGAATAAAGTACGGAAAAAACAGGAAGTTCCAGGCGGCAGCCATTGCTTTTGTGCTGGCATTCTCATTGTGCGCGTCTCCGCTTTTTGGCAGTGCGGCTTATGCAGAGGAGCCTGAGACGAAAGGGGAACAGACAGAAGAAACAAAAGTGCAGGAAGAAGAGGTGTCAGAAGCGCCCACGGAGGAAGTGACAGAAGATGCGGCAGAAGATGTAGCAGAAAATGTGATAGGAGAAGAGCAGTCAGAGATGAGAGAAGAGGCTGCGGATCAAACGGAAGAACGGCCAGCAGATGTCAGAGAGACTGGGGAAGAATCAGCGGAAGGTCCAGTGGCCGG
Source organism: uncultured Lachnospiraceae bacterium (assembly GCA_900553355.1). Classification (GTDB taxonomy): domain Bacteria; phylum Bacillota; class Clostridia; order Lachnospirales; family Lachnospiraceae; genus Merdimonas. The sequence goes on along the minus strand of USDK01000041.1, from coordinate 13,080 downwards.
AGCATCTCCGCGGCTGGTATATGGAGACAGCACCCTCAGTGATGCAGATGCTTTCGTACTGCTGATGTTTGGGGATGGTTTCACGAAGGACGAGCAAGATAAATTTTATTCGGAATCAGAACGGATTGCCGAGTATGTCATGGACACGTCGCCATGGGATGAATTTGCAGATACCATCAAAATTTATGCATTAGGCGTGGTATCAAGGGAATCCGGAGCAAAGGGAGACAATGCTATCAATCAAGAACAGGCGGATGCGGATACGAGGGATACTTATTTCGGGGCATCCTTCTGGAGCGGAGGAATGCAGCGCCTGGTATCGGTGGGGAGCGAAGGAATGACCAGAGCTAGGGCGTTGACGCAGGAGTATCTTCCAGAGGCGGATTATAATGTGATCGTGGTAAATTCCCAGACTTATGGTGGAAGCGGTGGGAGCATCTGCGTGGCTTCCCTGAATAACGAATCGTTGGAGATGATGCTCCATGAGTTGGGACATACGGTGGCGGATCTGGCAGATGAGTATTTTGCAGGAGCCAGCTATGCCCGTGAATATGCGAACATGACGGCTGAATCAGATCCGGAGAAGGTCAGATGGTCCAGATTTATCGGGAAAAATGGAGTTGGTGTCTATGAGTATGACAACGGTGGGGACGGCTGGTATCGTCCGCATCAAAATTGTAAAATGCGGTTCCTGGGAAAACAGTATGAGTACTGTGAAGTGTGCAAGGAAGAGCTGCGGAAGGCATTCTGCCAGGATTCTGATGTAACAAAATTGTTCTTCCAGCCTTATGCGGACATGTTTTATGAGAGCGACACTGGAAAGGACATGAAAGAATACTTTATTCTTCGCCGGGGAGAAAATGAAATTACGGGTGAGCGACTTGGCGACCTGCTGACTTTGACGTATAAAGATAGTGACGGAACGGTGGTAGAAGGGATCCCATCTAAGGCAGGTACCTATACGATTGAGGCGGTGTTTAAAGGGGACAGCACGTATGAAGCCTGTAGCCAGACGGCCGAGTATACAATCGAATTGCCGGATCTGATCACCCTCTCTGCTGAATCCAAGGTTTATGACGGACAGCCCGCGAAGATTACTTGTGATGTAGACTATGATGGAGAATATACGGCAGAGATGCATTATACAGGGACGATCCCTTATGCAGCCGAGATCACGAATGATTATGACAGTGATGAGGCGCCAATCAAACCGGGACGGTATACGGTAACCCTGACGGTGAAAGATAAAGATGGAGTGGCAATCAGCAAGAAATCACAGGATTTTGAGATTTCTTTTAAGGCGACTACGATTGCAAATCACGATACTAATGACTATCCGGGAGCTATGCCTTATTATAATAACAAGACGATCGTGTTTACCGGAGAAGGATTTACGGCTGATGAGCAGGACGAATTTGAGGAAATTGCGAAACAGTATGTGGACTATTTCCGGAATACAGAGCCATATAAAGAGGCGGATCTTTATTTTAACTACCATACAGTGGAGGCAGTGTCTGACCGGTCAGGAATAGGAACTGAGCCTTCGGAGGATACCTATTTCCGTCTTTCCTATGATGAAAACGGCAGGATCGTAGCGCAGGACGGCGACTATCCTACCCAGGGGGCTATGTATATCGGTAACAATGTGATTACATCATACTACAAAGCCACCGTTGTGATTGTGAATGATAAAGCCGTAAAAGAGGGTGCTACTGTTACAAACAAGCGTTTTACGATCTATGCAACACCTGATGAATCGGGAATGCAGTATGCGGCAAACGAGCTGCTGAATTATTTTACTTCACAGCCAGAGGGATATGTGGCTTCAACAGATGGGGAAAAGGCGGCACAGAGGAAGGAGTTTTTGAAGGCGTTGTACTATACTTGGTATGGAACGGATTATGCGCCTATTCTGAGCCGTGCTTATGACGAAACTTTTGTAGCAAACGGGAAACCTATAGATCTGGCACCGTATTTCCATGCATATGTGTTGGACAAAGAGGTTCCTGATATTACATTTAAGATGACGTATTATACGGATCGGGACGGTCAGCCGGGAGAGGAACTGTCGGAAGTGCCAGCCAAGGCGGGAACCTATCATGCCCGGGCAGAGTTTATTCCGGAAGGGGGAGCCTGGTCGCAGGAGGTTCTGGTGGATGGCGTGGCTTATCATATTCCGCTTTCCAGAGGATGGACGACCTATACGATACAGCCCACGGCTTCAGAGGAAGATCCTTCGGTAAATCCTCCGGCGGATCCATCCATCAAAGATCCGGATAAGAGAGAACCGGACGGTCAGCAGGATGCCGGAAAACAGAACCTGACAAAGATGAAAGCGACCCGGGGGAAGACAGGGGATGAAAGCCAGATACTCCTTTACTCGTTACTTTTGGGAGGTTCCATGTTGGCAGCAGGCACAGTACTTCTAAAAAAACGTAAGAGATAACGTCAGGCAGAAGATGCCTGAAGAAAGCCGGATACCCGTATCAGCACGGGAATCCGGCTTTCGGCTTTTTGCACGTTGAAAACGACCGTTCCCTCGGAAAAATCTGCCGTTTGGACGAAAGCTATTGAATCAAATTTCCAAATAGTTAAAATATAGACATAGCATAAGAGCGGAATAAGAGATAAAGGAAGAGAGAAAAAGAAAGAGGGAACAAAATGGAAAAGAAAAGAAAGATTTCAATATCTTTGACAACACAGATTCTGATCGCCACAGTAGGCGGTATCGTGTTCGGGGCTCTGGTAGGACCCTGGGCTGAAAATCTGAAATTTATCGGTGATATTTTCTTAAGACTGATCCAGATGTCGGTTGTGCTTCTGGTTATGTCTTCTGTGGCAGCAGCCGTGGGAGGCGGAGACGGAAAAGATGTAGGTAAGATGGGAGTACATACCATCAAATGGATTGTATTTTTTACTGCAATTGCCGCAGTGCTGGGAGTTGCGTTATCCATGCTGGTAAAACCAGGGCTTGGAATTGACCTTTCAGGGGCAGAGGAAGTGACTGAGAAAGCAGTTGAAGCCACATCCCTGCAGGAGACACTTTTGAACTTTGTGCCGACAAATGTGATTGAGTCCATGGCAGACGGCTCCATGGTGCCATGTATCGTGTTTGCGATCTTCTTTGGAGTAGCCATGGGAGCATATACACGCCAGAGCGGAAACCGCAATATGGCAGACTGGGTGATCGGCCTGAATAAGGTTATCACAAACATTATCAAAACGGTTATGTACATTGCGCCGGTTGGTATCTTCTGCCTGCTGGCAGATGTGGCCGGATCTACTGGATTTGCAGTTATCATTCCGATGGCAAAATTCCTGGGCGTACTCCTGATCGGCGACGTGATTCAATTTTTGATCTACGGCCCACTCACGGCGGCATTGTGTAAGGTTAATCCATTAAAAATGCCGAAGAAATTCGGAAAGATGTCCTTGATGGCAGTAACTACCACTTCCGGAGCGATCTGCCTGCAGACAAAGATGGAAGACGCGGTGACCAAATTCGGTGTCAGCCGCAAGGTGGCCGATTTTACAGGACCTATTACCATGTCCATGAACAGCTGCGGCGCAGCTATGTGTTATGTGACGGCAATCTTCTTTATGGCGCAGTCCACAGGAATTGAGATGAACGTTTACCAGATGGGAATGGCCATCCTGTTGTCCTGCCTGATGTGTATGGGTACCATCTCCGTTCCCGGAGGTTCGGTGATCGTCTATACATTCCTGGCATCGTCACTCGGCCTTCCGATGGACAGCATCGCAGTCCTGATCGGAATTGACTGGTTCGCCGGAATGTTCCGTACATTGATGAACGTAGACGTAGACGTCATGGTGGGAATGCTGGTAGCCAAAAAACTGGGCGAATTAGATCTGGATGTCTATAATGACAAAAAGACCGTCGCATACGAATAAGCCATTTTCTAACAAATCATACATAAAACTTTCATTGGGGACGGGGGATTTTCAGAAATCCCCCGTCCCCAATTGAATTATCCACATTACAATCCCCGGAATTTATCCACATCCTGGGGATTATTTGTGTTCGTGAATGGCGGAACGGCTGGTTTTGTGGTATGATGGTTGAAATGAGAGTGAGTGAAGGATGTAAGAGTCGGAGGGGCGCAAAATGAGGATACATATGGAGAGTCTGGTCTTTGAGGTGACGCTGAATATTGCGCTGCTGGTGCTGGCGGCTACTTTGCTTTCGAAAGTTCAGATTATACAGAATATGATTTCCCAGGAACGACGGAGGGGAATTGGACAGATATTTCTGGCGGCGGTGTTTGGGGCGCTTATTATTCTGTCGGTCTATACGGGAATTGAGATTAATGGATACAATATGAACACCAGGGTGATCGTGTCCATTGCGGCAGGAATCCTGGGCGGCCCGGTGGTGGGAATGTACGCTTCGGTGATCGGGGCGGCTTATGTTTATTTTTTTTCGGGGGCGCAGGCTTTTGCCATGGCATCCGCGTTTTCTACGGTGTTGTTTGGCCTTCTGGGAGGAGGTTTCTATCCGTATTTCCAGAGAGGGAAATGGAAGTACCGGGATCTGTTTTTCCTGACTTGTTTTGCGGAAATCTGTGATCTGGTCATTCTTCTTCGTATGGTCAGCCCTTTTTCTCTGGCACTGGAAACTGTGATTCAGGCAGGACCCCTGATGACGGTTATGAATTCAATCGGGATTCTGTTATTTATTTCCAGCTTCAACAACATTTTTATCCGCCAGGATATCGAGAGCAGCCGCCAGCTTCAGAAAGCCTCTGAGCTGGCAAAACGATGCATCCCGCTTCTGGGAAAAGGACTCCAGGATGAAAAAAATATGAAGGAGCTGGTGAAGGTGCTGCTGGAAGCCAGCGGATGGACAGGAGTGATCGTGACAGACAGAACGAGGATCCTGGCCTGGGAACAAAAAGAGCCGGAGCCGGAAGAAGAAACGGACCCGGTGTGGCCGGGAAGCCTGCCGGGCCGGGACGGGAGTGCAAAAGAGGGAGGGGAGAAAGAGCTGCAGGGAAACCTTCCCAAGCTGGATCAGATCCCGGAGATCGGCCTGGAATCCATGGAAAAAGGAGAACTGAACATTGCGTATAAAGTACCAGAAAACAGTACCTGGTATGAATGGATGAAAGAGTACTCCATGGCCGCCGCCCCATTTATGATCGATAAAGAAGCGGTAGGGTGCCTGATTGTCTGGACCAGGAGGCAATGGGTGTTTCGGCAGAGTGATGTGGAGCTTTTGCAGAACCTGGTGGGGATAGCCTCTGCGCAGCTTGCCATGTCTGAGCTGGAGCAGCAAAGACATCTGCGACAGGAGGCAGAGTTTAAGGCGCTGCAGTTTCAGGTAAATCCACATTTTCTGTTCAATGCGCTTAATACGATTTCCTATGTCATCAGAGAAAATGGAGAGCGGGCCAGAGAACTTCTGGTAATCCTCGCCGATTACTTCCGGTATAATCTGGGAGAGGGGCGGTACATGGTGCCGATGGCAGAAGAGCTTAAGCATGTACAGGACTATCTGGAAATCGAAAAAGCAAGATTTGAGGATAAGCTGGAGATAACCTATGAACTTCCGGAGCAGATGGAGATCTGGATTCCGACGCTGATCCTTCAGCCTGTTGTAGAAAATGCAGTTCGTTACGGGATTGGAAAGGATGGAAAACGAAAGGTGTATATTCAGATCCGTGAAGAGGAAGACTGTTTCAGAGTCAGTATCCGTGACAAGGGAAAAGGATTTCCGGAAGAAGTGATAAAGAAGCTGGAGAATGACGAGACAGTCGGCGGAAGTATAGGGCTTAATAATGTTAATCAGCGGATGAAGCGGACTTATGGAAAAGACCACGGAGTACAGATCTTCAGTTCGGCGGAAGGAAGCAGTGTGAATCTGTGCTTTATGAAAAAGACGAAACCAGGAAAGGGGGAAAAAGAATGATCAGAATCGCAGTCGTTGATGACGAAAGACCAGCGAGAAGTGAACTGAAGTTTCAGCTGGGAGAGCTGATCCCGGAAGCAGTGATCGAGGAAGGTGATTCGGGAGCAGCCGCGCTTAAGATGGCAGGAGAGGGGAAATATGACCTGTTTTTCCTTGATATTAACCTGGGCGATATCAGTGGAACGGATCTGGTAAAGGCAATCCAGACCATGCAGCCGGATGCCGGCATTATATTTGTGACCGCCTATTCTGAATATGCGGTAGATGCTTTTGAGCTTGGCGTAGAAGATTATGTTATGAAACCCTATGATAAAGAGAGGATCCGGAAGGTTCTCAGCCGGACTATGGAGAAAAGGAAGGACCGTGAAGAGAAAAAGATCCAGAAGAAAATTGCCATCAGCAGTGATGGGAAGACAGTATTTGAAAATATCAGTGATGTCGTCTATATTGAGACATACCGCAGAGGCTGCCTGATCCATACGATGGAGAAGGAATATTTTGAAGGAAAAGGAATCGGGGATTTTGAAAGAAGGCTGGAAGGGAGAGGTTTCTTCCGCTGCCATAAAAGCTACCTGATCAACCTGGAAAAGGTCAGAGAAGTGTTTCCCTGGGGAAATAACAGCCTTGGGATCAAGATGGAGGGGCATGAGGAGACTGTGATCCCGGTAGGACGGGAAAAGACAAAAACACTGAAGAATCTACTGGGATGGTAAAAGCCACTGTATAGCAGAAAAAGGGATGCTATACAGTGGCTTTTAAACACCGTGTACAAAGGTATCCAGAACATGGGGCAGAAGCTTTCCACTATACTCGCTCAATGAATATTTGCCGCGGAACAGCGCCCAGTCGTAAAGAAGAGCCCGTTCGAACATGGCATAGATCTTCATAAGCTCTTTGGCGGTACTGGTATTCTTAAACTCGCCGTTTCTCAGACCGTCCTCCAGGATTTCTGTAATCCATTTAAAATAGAACCGCTTGCTGTCTGACAGGGACTTTTTTCCCTTTGTAGTCAGCTGAGATGAGTAGAGAAAGGCAAGAAGGTCAATGTCTACACTGGTTTCGATCATATAAAACAATTCATGATTCAGAAACAGAAGCTTGTCGTAGGCGGACATATCTGGATCAACCGTGCCGGCCAGCTCTTCGTATTTTTGGTCGAACAGGTCCGACAAAGAATTCAGAAGTGCTTCTTTTCCCTTAAAATAGTGGTAGAACGTGCCTTTTGATGTCTTAGAGGCGGCGATGATATCTTCTACGGTGGTCTGTTCATAACCTTTTTTGTAGAAAAGATTCCAGGCCGCTTTTACGATCCGGTTTTTGGTGGAAACTCTTTTTCGAGGCATCGGTCCCCTCCTTTCTGGTAACTGTCGATGCTGCATAGATGATAGAGAAAAAGCAGAAGCGGATTAGTCTGCTAACCCGCTTCTGCAGCCGTTTTACAAAATATCTTATGTAATAAGATTAGCCTACCTGGAAACCATATTTCAATGGATCTGTAGGATCGATCAGATAGGTAGCAACACCTGTCAGGTAAGCACTTCCAGTGATCATTGGGATGACTGCATCATAGTCAGCTACCTTTGTAGTCTCTTTGATCACGCCTTTGAAGATGCTGCCCATAAAGCTCTCATAGCGGAACTCTTCTCCGACTTTGATCTCGCCCCACTTGTAAAGAGTAGCAAGTTTAGCGCTTGTTCCGGTTCCACATGGAGAACGGTCAGCCATAGCATCACCGAAGATAACGACATTTCTTAAGTTCGCTTTGTCCGGATTTGGTGTCGGTCCATAGAATTCAACCAGGTCGACAGAATCGATGTCAAGCAGCGGATGCTTAACAGGGATCTCTTTGCTGATTGCGTCCAGGATCTTCATACCCAGTGCCTGATAAGCCGGAACCGTCTTTGCGTTGATCTCGCCGATATCAAGCTGTGTGGTGTCAACCAGGGCGAAAAAGCTGCCGCCGAAGGAGATCGTGAATTTGATCTCTTTTCCGTCGATCGTTACGGACTGGTTCTCTTTGTAAACAAATGCAGGAACGTTTGTCAGTGTAACGCTTTCAACCTTTCCGTCCTTTACGATAGCCTTGGTGCGGATCAGTCCGGCAGGAGCGTCCAGAACAACTTCGTTCTCTCCTTCATGAGACTCTACAAGACCAGCCTCGATTGCAACGGTAACAGCGCCGATCGTGCAGTGTCCGCACATGTTCAGGTATCCGCCTGTATCCATGAACATTACGCCGAAGTCAGCTTCTTTGTTGACTGGCTCGCACAGGAAAGCTCCGAACATATCATGATGTCCTCTTGGCTCAAACATCAGAGCGGTACGAACGTTGTCGTAATTTTCCTCCATCCATTTCTTCTTTTCGATCATGGTATTGCCCTGAGGCTCCGGAAATCCGCCGATGACCATACGGCAGAACTCACCTTCGGTATGAGCGTCTACAACCTGAAGAGCTGCCTCAAACCGGTCAAAGTTGACATTCGCTTTTAACTCCATAATCTGTCCCTCCTTAATAATATAGTATGAAGTTTCTTATAGATAAAAACTATAAGGTATTATAAAAACACTTGAAAAACCTCCCCTGGCCTTTCCTGTGTCTTTTACCGAAATCGGGTTTGACAAAAAATGAACGACAGTTTTTTAACAAATAGACCGCGTTCTAGTACCGCGTTCAGTTCTTATTCTTTATTATGGATGAAAGAGCTTGAAAAGTCAATGGTTTTTTGATATTATAAAAACGAATAAAAAGTGTTGAAATATGCGAAAATTTATGTTATGGTTATTGGGCAATAGATGGGGGTAGATGGGTGACTGGTGTGCCTCCTAGTCTTCAAAACTAGTGTGGGGCGTTAAGAGCGTCCTGGGTGGGTTCGATTCCCACATGCCCTCGCCAAAGAAGAAAATTTTCCCGTTAAAAAAATGGCAAGAGTCTTTTATAGATATTATTTATAAACGTTCAATAGAGAATAAGTAAAGGGACTGTCAAGTTTCGTTTTTTACTTATAAAAAAAGAAAAGGAGATATGTGTCATGGGAAACGTACAAATTTTACTGCGCCAGCATGTCGGCGCACCATGTGCTCCCTGTGTTGAAGTCGGAGCGGATGTGAAAAAAGGTACACTCATTGCTGCGCCTACAGGTCTTGGGGCAAATATTTTTTCCAGTGTGTACGGAAAAGTAAAAGAAATTACAGATGACAGGATCATTATTGAACCTGCAGATGAGCAGCCGGATGAGTTTGTCCCGATCGATGTGCCGGAAGATGCCAGCAAGCTGGATATGGTAAAAGCGGCAGGCATCGTAGGAATGGGCGGAGCAGGATTCCCGACAGGCGTAAAGCTGAACATTAATCTTGCAGAGACACCGCTGGCTGAGTTAGATCCGGAGATTAATCCGGAACTGCCGGCAGATTTTAAACTGGAGCACAGCTATATCCTGGTCAATGCTGCTGAGTGTGAGCCTGGACTGGAGCACAACATCAAACAGCTGACCGAGCAGACGGATAAAGTGATCCGCGGTGTGAAATACTGTATGGAGATCACACATGCAGACAAAGCGATTTTCGCGATCAAGAAAAAACATCATGAGGCTATCAAAAAACTGGATGCAGCTTTAAAGGATGAGGCGGACATTTCTATGCACTTCCTGGCTGATATCTATCCGATGGGTGAGGAGCGTGCGGTAGTAAGAGAGTGTCTTGGGGTCAACCTTCTGCCGACCCAGCTTCCTTCAGCGGCAAGATCTGTAGTTGTCAATCTGGAGACGGCTGCAAAGGTTGCAGAGGCTGTAGATGAAAAGAAGCCATGCATTACAAAGAACCTGACTGTGCGCGGCAAACTGAACGGCGGAAATGCTGCTCATGTATTTATGGATGTGCCTGTTGGCGTCAGCGTCGGAGAACTGATCGAGAAGGCCGGCGGAATCGATGGAAAATACGGAGAGATCGTGATGGGCGGAGCCTTTACAGGAAAATCTACAACTGTAGACGAGCCGATCACTAAGACGACAGGAGGCATTCTCGTCAGTGTAGAATTCCCGGATCTTCACGGGGCAAATGTAGGACTGCTTGTCTGTGCGTGCGGCGGAAGTGAAGATCGTATGCGCGAGATCGCAGAAAAGATGAACGGTAAAGTCGTATCTGTCTGCAGATGTAAGCAGGCGATCGAGAGTAAGCCGGGGGCACCGCTGAAATGTCTGCGTCCTGGAAACTGTCCGGGACAGGTAAAGAACAACCTGCAGTTCAAGAAAGATAAATGTGAATACATTATTATCGGCAACTGCTCAGACTGCTCCAATACGGTTATGGCGTCAGCGCCGAAGATGGGACTGAAAGTCTTCCATCAGACAGACCATGTGATGAGAGCAGTGGGACATCCTCTTTACAGATCCTTAAAGATTTCCAAAGAGGTAAGTCAGGATATCGATTTTTAATATCGGTTGACTTTTAGAAAATCTGGTATTACTGCCATGCGCCGTCAGGACAAAAGATCCCCGATTCTTTTTGTCCGGGGAGAGAAGAGAGGACTCCTCCCGGCGGCCGCATGACTGTATATATACAAACAAAGCCCATAAGGGTATGCCTAAACAAAACAAGGAGGGAAAACAATATGTCAATCACAGCTGAAACAGCGAAAGAACATGCTCATGATCCTGCGGTATTGTGTTGCAGAGCCGAAGCTGGAATTACAATTGAGCCGGCAAACCTGGAGGATCCGGCAATCTTTGATGATCTGGTAGATTCTGGATTATTAAACCTGGATGGCTGCCTGACCATTGAAGAAGTATTAGGAGCAAAATTGACAAAAACTTGTGATTCTCTCTGCCCGCTGACTGTTGATGTGCTGGATGGAGTAAAAGCTCCAAGTGCACCTGCAGAAGAGGCAGAAGAGGAAGAAGCACCTGCTGCACCAGCACCGGCAGCTCCGGCACCGGCAGCACCTGTAGCAGGAGGAACATTAAAGATCCATATCGGAGAAGGAAAGGATATTAACCTTGAGATTCCGGTTGGAGCACTTGGCGCAGGCGGAGAAGCAGCTGTTGCTGTACCGGCAGGCGCTGAAAGCACTGTGGCTGGAGCAGAAGCACCGGCAGCAGCTGAAGAAGAAAAAGTTGTAAGAACTCTGACAAGAAAACACTTCAAGATTACTGAGGTTAAGAGAGGACCTGAGACAAAGATCGAAGGAACTACTCTTTATATCCGTGAAGGAATCGAGCAGGAAGTTATCGACAATCAGGAACTGGTTAAAGATTTCCACCTGGAGATTATCACTCCTGATAAATATCACACATATTCAGAAACTATCATGGATGTTCAGCCAATCGCTACAAAAGAAGGCGATTCAATCATCGGTGAAGGTGTTACAAGAGTACTTGATGGCGTTGTTATGATGCTGACTGGTACAGATGAAGGCGGAGTTCAGATCGGTGAGTTCGGTTCTTCAGAAGGATACCTTGATGAGAACATCATGTGGGGACGTCCTGGATGCCCGGATAAGGGAGAAATCTTTATCAAAGGTAACATTGTAGTTCAGGAAAAGACTAACATGGAACGTCGTGGACCTATGGCTGCACATACAGCATTTGACATCATTACTCAGGAAATCCGTGAAGTAATGAAAGAATTAGATGACAGCTTCATCGTTGAAGACGAAGAACTGAAATCTATCCGTCGTCCAGGTAAGAAGAAAGTCGTAATCGTAAAAGAGATCATGGGACAGGGAGCTATGCATGATAACTTCATCCTTCCTGTAGAACCAGTTGGTATCCTTGGCGCAAGAGCTAACGTAGACTTAGGAAACGTACCTGTATGCGTATCTCCACTTGAGGTACTTGATGGATGTATCCATGCATTAACATGTATCGGACCTGCATCTAAAGAGATGTCCAGACATTATTGGAGAGAGCCTCTTGTACTGGAAGCACTTCATGATCCGGAAGTTGACCTTTGCGGAGTTGTATTTGTAGGATCTCCTCAGATCAATGCTGAGAAGTTCTATGTATCTCGTCGTGTAGGTCATACAGTAGAGATGATGGATGCGGATGGTGCTTTCGTTACAACAGAAGGTTTCGGAAATAACCACATTGACTTCGCAAGTCATATCGAGCAGATCGGTATGAGAGGTGTTCCGACAGTAGGTATGTCTTACTGTGCAGTACAGGGAGCACTTGTTGTTGGTAATAAACACATGCAGTACATGGTTGATAACAACAAATCTGAGTCCGGTATTGAGAACGAAGTACTTGGTTGCAATACTCTTTGCCAGGAAGATGCAATCCGTGCACTTGCTATGCTGAAGACAGCAATGGCTGGTGAAGAAGTAAAAGCTGCTGAGAAGAAATGGAATCCAAACGTTAAATCTACAAACGTTGAGCTGATTGAAGAAGCTTATGGCAAGAAAGTTGATCTTGTTGACAATGAGCAGGCACTTCCGATGAGCCAGAAACGTAAAGAGAAATACGATTAATTCCGGGTGACCGTGAATGAATAATGAGCGTTTGAATTATGGAGACAGAATCATTTATATGGAGGGTGTTGTAGTTGACGTTGATGATTGCAGCATCAGCATAGACCTGAAAGGTCGTTTGGGATTCTTCAAAGCTCCGAAGAGAATGTTTATCTGTAATACCGAGCCAAAAGTTGGTCAGGAATTCGGATGGAACATGAGTTTTCCGGAACAATTAGGACCTGAAGTAAATGATAAATATGTCAGTAACATAGAAAAAGAACGACGCAAACAAGAAGAAATGCGCGCACGTTTGGATGATAATAAGGAGGATTAAAAATGAGTTTAACGGTTGTTAAAGGCTTACAGTCTGAAATATTCGTTCCTATTACTCCACCGGCTGTATGGACTCCTGTAACAAAAGAGCTGAAAGATATGTCTATCGCTCTTGCAACAGCAGCAGGTGTTCACAAGAAGAGCCAGGAGAGATTTAACCTTGCCGGTGACTGGACATGGAGAAAGATCGAAAACACTACACCATCTAGTGATCTGATGGTATCACACGGTGGATATGATAACAGTGATGTTAACAAGGACATCAACTGTATGTTCCCAATTGACAGAATTCATGAATTAGCAAAAGAAGGATTTATCAGAGCTTGTGCTCCTGTACATGCTGGATTCATGGGTGGTGGTGGAAACCAGGAGA
>USDK01000040.1 GCA_900553355.1 uncultured Lachnospiraceae bacterium | reverse complement strand
TAGAAGAGCCTTTTGAAAAGACCCAGATCGGTTCTTCTGCCATGGCATATAAGAGGAATCCAATGAGAAGCGAAAGGATTGCGTCTCTTTCCAGATATGTGATGATCGATGCGTTGAATCCGGCTATCACCTCTGCCACCCAGTGGTTTGAGCGGACACTGGATGACTCGGCGAACAAGCGGTTAAGTGTGCCGGAAGGATTCCTGGCTATTGATGGGATCCTGGATCTGTGCCTGAATGTAGTAGACGGACTGGTGGTCTATCCGAAGGTTATCGAAAAACGGCTGATGAGCGAGCTGCCGTTTATGGCGACGGAAAATATCATGATGGATGCAGTAAAGGCCGGCGGAGACCGTCAGGAGCTGCATGAGAGAATCCGGGAACTGTCTATGGAAGCCGGAAGGAATGTGAAGGAAAAGGGCCTTGACAATAATCTGCTGGAGCTGATCGCAAAAGATCCTGCCTTCAACTTAAGTGAAGAAGAGCTTAAGAGTACCATGGATCCTGCAAAATATGTGGGACGTGCCCCGATTCAGGTGGAGAACTACTTAAATCAGGTGATCAGGCCTCTTCTGGAGAAGAATAAGGATCTGCTGGGGGTAAAGGCAGAGATTAATGTTTAGGAGAAGCTAAGGAATATACAAAAATTTAGCAGTATTACCAAAAACTAAAAAGTCAAGAGCTTTTTGAAAAAAAGAAACGGCGGATTTTAAAGGATCTGCCGTTTTTTGGGGCCTTTTCAGCCTGGCCAGATGGAAAAGTGCTGAAAAATCTTTTCTTTACAGGGAAAGATTGAGGGGGAAATAGCAAAGTGGTATGATAAACAGGATGTATAAAGTTATCTATATAATCTATAGCAAAGGGGGAAATTGCATGGAGACTTTAAATCAAATTGTATTGACAATCCAGAACTATATGTCAAACATTGTATTGATCATCGCTCTTTTGGGCGCTGGCATCTGGTTTACTTTCAGGCTGAAGTTTATTCAGATCCGGGGATTCAAACGGGGGATCAAGCAGGTGTTTGGAGGTCTGTTTGGCAAGAAAGGCGAAGCTGGAAATGACGGAATGAGTTCCTTCCAGGCTCTGGCAACAGCAATCGCAGCTCAGGTAGGTACAGGTAACATCGCCGGAGCGGCAACGGCTATCGCGATCGGAGGACCGGGAGCGATCTTCTGGATGTGGGTTGCGGCGTTCCTTGGGATGTCGACAATTTATGCCGAGGCTTTAATGGCACAGAAGTATAAACAGGTAGGAGATGACGGGGTTGTGACCGGAGGCCCGGTTTATTATATCCGTGCTGCATTCAAGGGAGTTTTTGGAAAGGTCCTGGCAGGGATCTTTGCGGTGCTGTTAATCCTGGCCCTTGGATTTATGGGAAACGCAGTACAGTCTAACTCGATTGCAGCTTCGTTCCACACAGCATTCGGGATTCCCCAGTGGGTAATGGGACTTGTGGTAGCGGTTCTTTCAATCGCTGTTTTTTCCGGAGGAATGAAGAGGATTGCAAAAGTAACAGAGACCATCGTTCCTTTGATGGCGGGATTATACATTGTAGGATCTCTGATCGTGATTTTCTATAACTGGAGAAACATTCCGCTTGCATTCTATGAGATTTTTGTGGGCGCATTTGCGCCGGATGCGATTGCCGGAGGAGCTATCGGAGCGACGATCAAGCTGGCGCTGACAAAAGGTGTGGCCAGAGGTCTGTTCTCCAACGAGGCCGGAATGGGATCTACACCTCACGCACATGCGGTGGCGAAAGTGGATCATCCGGTGGAGCAGGGACATGCGGCCATGATCGGTGTATTTATTGATACCTTTGTCGTATTGACCATGACAGCCCTTGTTATCGTCACGACCAGGGCGCTGCCGGAATCTTATGGCGTGATAGAAGGCGGATATACAGGAGCGGAACTCAGCCAGTTTGCATATTCACTGGTTTATGGAAAGTTCGGAGAAGTCTTTATTGCAGTTTGTATGTTCTTCTTTGCGTTTTCAACGATCGTAGGCTGGTATTTCTTTGGGGAAGCCAACATCAAGTATCTGTTCGGCTCAAAAGCAGTGCCGGTATATTCGATTCTGGTATGTGTATGCGTATTTCTGGGATCCCTGGCACAGGTTGACCTGGTATGGAATATGGCGGACTGCTTCAACAGCCTGATGGTAGTGCCGAATATCATCGGTCTTCTCTTCCTGAGCGGAATGATCAAGAAGGTACATGATGATTATTTCAAAAATTTCCTCGTAGGGAAACCTAGTGAATTTGCACAAAAAAAATAAGCAAATTTGTGCAAAAAAACTAAAATGGCTGGAATGATTTTTTGCGGTTGAAAAAGAATTAACAATCAGTTATTATAAAAACAGATAAAAGATCATATACATATATTTTATCGATAACGTACATTCAAAACTCAATAGTGGGAGGATGTTTTCCCAGAGAGAGTCTTTAAAAAAGACCGCCGAAGAGGCAAGCTCGGAAGCCGGGTGAAACTTTCAGGCAAAAGGACGGGGAAACGGACCACATTCTGAATCTTGTGCTGTATGATAAAGCTTTTTTGAGTATGGCAGACAAAAGACAGGAAGGGCGGACTTACGCACACGGTTGTGTGGTGAGACGCCCTTTTTTATATCCTTCCATACCTTAATAAAAGCGGATAAAAGGAGAGGACGATCAGATGGCAGTGCAGACAGGTTATACTGTGATTACGAACAACCCTCTGGTTTATGAAAAACTGAAAGATTCGCACGATGTAATCTATCGTGAAGTCTCTTATGAGGAGATTTTAAAGCTGGCAAGAGACAGGATTCATCAGGGGTATCAGCTTCTGACACATCCCTTGTCAGGAAGCGTAAAACCTAACGAAACGCCGTACAAGTCCATGCTTCTGTCAAATGCAAGAGGACGGATGGATCCGGCATCGTTGAGGCTGATCGAGAACGCGATCCAGGCATGTGGAAAATTTCATTTCAGAGGGGATCAGTTCCAGTCGGAAGTCTACGAAGATTTTCAGCTCATTGACTGGACACTTCTGGAAAGTGGAATGTCTTCTGCAGACGTCTGGGCATGATCAGGAATCAGGTTGTAAAAGCATTGAAGCTTAGACAATACAAACAATTTTTTAAGGAGGGAATCAAAAGTGAGATTAGAGATGGGACACATTTACATCAAGGATATCCAGTTTGCTTCTGAATCTAAGATTGAAGACGGAGTCCTTTATGTATCCGAAGAAGCCGTAAAGGCAGTGGCTCTGGAAGATGAGAAAATCAAGAGTGTATCATTTGACATTGCAAAACCGGGAGAGTCTGTGAGAATCACACCGGTTAAGGATGTTATCGAGCCAAGAGTAAAAGTAGAGGGAAGAGGGGGAATCTTCCCGGGCGTGATCGCAAAAGTTGACACTGTAGGAGAGGGAAAGACCTACGCATTAAAGGGGATGGCTGTTGTAACAGCTGGTAAGATCGTAGGATTCCAGGAAGGTATCATTGACATGACAGGTCCTGGAGCAGACTATACACCATTCTCCAAGACGTTAAATCTGGTTATGGTATGTGAGCCGGTAGACGATATCAAACAGCATGACTATGAGAAGGCTGTAAGATTCGCAGGATTCAGAGTAGCGACCTATCTTGGTGAGCTGGCACGGAATCTGACACCGGATGAGACAAAGGTTTATGAGACCTGCGGCATCAAAGAAGGAATCGAGAAATATCCGGACCTTCCGAGAGTTGCGTATGTACAGATGCTTCAGAGCCAGGGACTTCTGCACGATACCTATGTATATGGCGTAGATGCAAAGAAGATCGTTCCGACGATCTTAAGCCCAACAGAGGCTATGGACGGAGCAATCGTTTCCGGTAACTGTGTATCTGCATGTGATAAGAATCCTACTTATGTACATGAGAACAATCCGGTTATCCACGATATGTTTGAGCAGCACGGAAAGGCGTTCAACTTCGTATGTCATATTATCACAAATGAAAATGTATATCTGGCTGACAAGATGCGTTCTTCTGACTGGACAGCAAAACTCTGTAAGATGTTAGATCTGGACGGCGTCATCGTTTCTCAGGAAGGATTCGGTAACCCGGATACAGACCTGATCATGAACTGTAAGAAGATCGAGGCAGAAGGCGTAAAGACGGTTATCATCACAGACGAATATGCAGGACGCGATGGAAAATCTCAGTCACTGGCTGACTCTGATCCGGCTGCGGATGCTGTTGTAACCGGCGGAAATGCAAACCAGGTAATCATCCTGCCGAAGCTTGACAAAGTCATTGGAACTCTGGATTATGTAACAAAGATCGCAGGTGCAAGTGAGGAGACGCTTCGTGAAGACGGATCTCTTGAAGTAGAGCTTCAGGTACTGACAGGTGCGACAAACGAGACAGGATTCAACAGACTGAGTGCAAGATAGGAAGGGAGGAGAAAGAATCATGGCTAAAATTAAAGTAGTTCATTACATCAATCAGTTCTTTGCACAGATTGGTGGAGAAGAAAAAGCGGATTATCCGGTAGAACTTCGTGTAGGCGAGGTTGTGGGACCTGGTATGGCGCTGACACAGAATTTTAAAGACGAAGCAGAGATCATTGCTACAATCATCTGCGGAGACTCTTATTTCAATGAGAATTTGGAAAAGGCAAAAGCAGAGATTCTGGAGATGGTAAAGGAGCAGGC
Organism: uncultured Lachnospiraceae bacterium; assembly: GCA_900553355.1. Classification (GTDB taxonomy): domain Bacteria; phylum Bacillota; class Clostridia; order Lachnospirales; family Lachnospiraceae; genus Merdimonas. The sequence continues at coordinate 21,737 of USDK01000040.1, read as the reverse complement.
TCCGGATGTATTTATTGCAGGACCGGCATTTAATGCAGGACGTTATGGTGTTGCCTGCGGAACCATCGCAGCAGCAGTACAGGAAGAGCTGGGAATCCCGTCTCTGACTGGTATGTATGTGGAGAACCCTGGAGCTGATATGTTCAAGAACCAGGTATATATGGTTTCAACAAAGAACAGTGCTGCAGGCATGAGAGATGCAGTTAAGAAAATGGCTCCTCTGGCTTTGAAGCTGGCAAGAGGTGAAAAGATCGGTGCTTCCTGTGAAGAAGGATATATGCCGAACGGCGTACGTGTAAACTTCTTTGAGAAGGAAAGAGGATCTAAGAGAGCAGTTGATATGCTGGTCAAGAAACTGAATGACAAGCCGTATACTACCGAGTTCCCGATGCCTGATTTCGACAGAGTAGATCCCTGCCCGGCAGTTAAAGATCTGGCACATGCAAAGATCGCTCTGGTTACTTCCGGTGGTATCGTTCCGAAGGGAAATCCGGACCATATCGAAAGCTCCAGTGCTTCTCACTATGGAGAATATGACATCACAGGCGTTATGGATCTGACAGAAGATACCTATGAGACCGCACACGGCGGATACGATCCGGTATATGCAAACGAAGATGCTGACCGTGTTCTTCCTGTAGACGTACTCCGTGACATGGAAAAAGAAGGTGTGATCGGTGAACTTCATCACCTGTTCTACACTACAACTGGTAACGGAACAGCTGTTGCATCCGCAAAAGCATTTGCTGATGAATTCTCTCAGAAACTGAAAGCTGACGGAGTTGACGCAGTGATCCTCACCTCTACCTGAGGTACCTGTACTCGTTGCGGTGCAACGATGGTAAAAGAAATCGAGAGAGCTGGAATTCCGGTTGTACATATCTGTACAGTAACTCCGATTTCCATGACAGTTGGAGCTAACAGAATCGTTCCGGCTATCGCAATTCCTCATCCGCTGGGTAATCCGGCACTTGATAAGGATGAAGAGAAGAAACTTCGTCGCGAAATCGTCGAAAAAGCCTTAAAAGCATTGACTACAGAGGTTGACGGCCAGACGATTTTTGAGTAGAATATACTTAATAAGCGCGCTTGGCGAATGCCAGGAAATAAATAATCAAAGGAGACGAGACAGACATGAGCAAGATTTATGATGTTATCGTCCTGGGTGCAGGCCCTGCCGGATTAGCGGCAGGCCTGTATGCGGGAAGAAGCCGTCTTTCAGTCCTGATCATTGAAAAAGGACAGGACGGTGGACAGATCGCGATCACAGATGAGATTGAGAACTATCCGGGCCAGATTGTAGAAGGCGAATCCGGACCATCTCTGATCGCGAGGATGACAGAGCAGGCAGCAAAGTTCGGCGCAGAGCGTGTATCTGACACTATTAAGGAAGTAGAGCTTAATGGCGATGTGAAGGTACTGAAGAGTGAAAAGGCAGAGTATCAGGCAAAGAATGTGATCATTGCCACAGGTGCTCACGCAAGACCGATCGGATGCAAAGGCGAAGAAGAGTTCATGGGCAAGGGCGTTTCCTACTGTGCAACCTGCGATGCCAACTTCTTTGAAGACTTTGAGGTCTATGTAGTCGGCGGCGGAGATTCCGCAGTGGAAGAGGCCATGTACCTGACCAAATTCGCAAGAAAGGTTACCATCATCCACAGAAGAAATGAGCTGCGTGCAGCAAAATCTATCCAGGAGAAGGCCTTCAAGAACCCGAAACTCCACTTTATGTGGGATACAGTAGTTGAGGAAGTCGGCGGAGACGATATCCTGCAGTGGATGAAGGTGAAGAATGTCAAGACAGGCGAGATCACTACAGTAGAAGCAGACGAAGAAGACGGAATGTTTGGAGTCTTCGGCTTCATCGGAACGATCCCGAATACCAAACCGTTTGAAGGTATCATCGATATGGATGAAAGAGGATATATCAAGACGGATGAGGATATGCACACGAACATCCCGGGTGTATATGCAGCCGGAGACGTGCGCGTGAAGAGCCTGCGCCAGGTAGTGACCGCTGCGGCAGACGGAGCAATCGCAGCTGTACAGGTAGAAAGAAGCATGTCCGACTATTTCTAAATTGAGCAGACAGCTTTTTGTACATTATCATTAGAAAAGCAGTGTATTATGATGGCAGTAAACTAAAAAAATAAAGGAGGAACATTGCCATGTTAGATGTAGATAAGAACACATTTGAAGAAGAAGTATTAAAAGCAGATGGATATGTATTCGTAGATTTCTACGGTGACGGATGTGTACCATGCCAGGCTCTGATGCCGAAGGTACATGAGTTCGCTGACAAGTACGGGGACAAGCTGAAATTCACATCCCTGAATACGACAAAGGCACGCCGTCTGGCAATCGCACAGAAGGTTCTCGGACTTCCTGTTATGGCAATCTACAAGGATGGAGAAAAAGTAGAAGAGCTGGTAAAGGATGACTGTACCGAGGAAAGCATTGAAGCGATGATTAAGAAATACATCTAAGACCAGAGCGGATGTTTTCTAAATCATAAATAACAACTTGTTAAACTACAAGAAAGGAGAGTCGCATAATTATGGCTATTTTAGAAGGCAAAAAAGCAATAATTATCGGAGACCGTGACGGAGTACCGGGACCGGCGATCGCAGAGTGTGTAAAGACTGCGGGCGCTGAGGTTGTATTCTCCTCCACGGAATGTTTCGTCTGAACGAGCGCAGGCGCAATGGATCTGGAAAACCAGAAGAGAGTAAAAGAATTCGCAGAGGAATACGGCGCAGAGAACTTAGTAGTAGTTCTTGGTGCTGCAGAGGGCGAAGCTGCAGGACTTGCAGCTGAGACCGTAACACTTGGCGATCCTACTTTCGCAGGTCCATTGACTGGGGTCCAGCTTGGACTCACGGTATATCACGTATGTGAGCCGGAGATCAAAGAAGAATTTGATCCGGAAGTTTATGACGAGCAGGTAGGCATGATGGAGATGGTTCTTGACATTGACGACATCTGTTCTGAGATGAACGCAATCAGAGAGCAGCTTTAATCAGTTGTTATAGGGCGTAAGGTCTTTGGCCTTACGCCCCCTGTAGAGATTTTATGAAAGGGGCAGCCCCAAGTATGTTCCCAGAAATGGGCTGTCCCTTTTTGGATAAATAAAGAAAGGTGGAAAACCAATGAACAGTGTAATTAAGGGAGCAAGCTACGTATTAGTACATACTCCAGATATGGTTTTATACAATGGAACGACTCAGACAACCGAAAGAATCGTAAATCCGGATTCTGAATATTTAAAAGAGGTGCCGCAGCATCTCCGCTCCTATGAGGATGTGGTTTCCTATTGGCCGAATCAGACCTATATCGGAAACGTTCATCCGGAACAGCTTGCAGAGGTAGAATTCCCATGGTATGACAAGAAGATGGAAGGCGCACAGCGCTATGGAAAATACGGCGAGATCATGCCGGAGGAAGAATTCCTGTTCCTGGTACAGGCAAGTGATATGTTCGAGGTTGTAAAACTGGAGAAGGGGTTTGTTGAAAAATACAAAGATCAGTTTGCGAAAAACCCGATCATCACAGAAGATATCGTTGCCTTGACTGAGGACGGCGTAGAGATTTCTGAGATTGAAGCACTGATCAAAGATGATCATGCAGAACCTCTTTATTTTGAGAATAATCTGGTGGGATGTGTAAAACCAGCTCATGATATCGATGTGAACCTGTCTGCCCATGTCATGCATGAGAACCTGATGAGCAAGGCATCCAGCGTGCTGGCTCTTCTTTATGGTGTGCGGAATGCAGGTATCGACAAAGCAGATGTAGAGTATGTCATCGACTGTGCAGAGGAAGCCTGCGGAGATATGAACCAGAGAGGCGGCGGAAACTTTGCGAAAGCGGCAGCTGAGGTGGCAGGCCTGGTAAGCGCCAGCGGATCTGATGCAAGAGGATTCTGTGCAGCTCCGACTCACGCTCTGATCGAAGCAGCAGCACTGGTAAAATCCGGAGCATACAAGACTGTTGCGGTTACTGCCGGTGGATGTACCGCTAAGCTTGGTATGAACGGAAAAGACCATGTGAAGAAAGGACTTCCGATCCTGGAGGACTGTCTGGGCGGATTCTGTGTGATCATTTCTGAAAATGACGGCGTAAGCCCGGAGATCGATCTTGGAATGCTGGGACGTCACAGTGTAGGAACCGGTTCTGCTCCGCAGAATGTAATCGGAAGCCTGGTAGCGGATCCTCTCGACAGAGTAGGAATGAAGATCACAGATATTGACAAGTTTTCTCCAGAGATGCAGAACCCGGATATCACAAAACCGGCAGGGGCAGGAGACGTACCGCTTGCCAACTACAAGATGATCGCAGCTCTGGCAGTAAAGAGAGGCGAGCTTGACAGAAAAGAGCTTGCAAACTTTACGAAAGAGCACGGCCTGACAGGATGGGCTCCGACCCAGGGACATATTCCATCCGGAGTACCGTATGTAGGTTTTGCATGTGAAGACATCAAAGAAGGCAAGATCAAGAATGCGATGATCATCGGAAAGGGAAGTCTGTTCCTTGGACGTATGACCAACCTGTTCGACGGAGTATCCTTCGTGATCCATGGAAATACAGCTGCAGAGGAAGAAGCAGCAGCCGGAGTATCTGAAGAAGAAGTAAAGGGACTCATTGCGAAAGCGATGAAAGATTTTGCTGCAACCCTGATGGCAGAGTAAGGGGTGGTGAATATGGCAAATAGTGTTGAGAAAATGATTGCCACCACATTTATGGAGATGGCAGAAGGGTTAGAGACAGGAAGCTTCGGAAAGAGACCGAAGATCGCGCTGACTGGAATGGGAAGCGAGCATGGAGAAGAAAACTCCATGGCTGCAGCCATAGAGGCTGCGAAAGACGGCATCGATGTATACTACATCGGTACCTTAGAGGCAGAGGGCGTAACGACCGTCAAAGTGGCCAATGATGAGGAAGGCCATGACAAGATGGAAGAGATGCTGAAAAATAAAGAGGTGGACGCGGCAGTGACCATGCATTTCCCGTTCCCGATCGGTGTATCTACCGTAGGACGGTGCGTGACACCTGCATACGGAAAAGAGATGTACATTGCCAATACCACAGGAACTTCCAGCACAGACCGTATTGAAGGCATGATCAAGAATGCTGTATACGGGATCATCGCTGCAAAGGCCTGCGGCAACCCGAACCCGACAGTGGGGATCCTGAACGTGGACGGAGCACGTCAGACGGAGAAGGCTCTGAAACAGTTAAAAGATCAGGGCTATGACATCAGCTTTGCTGAGTCCAGCCGTGCAGACGGCGGATGTGTCATGAGAGGAAATGACGTGCTGCAGGCATCTCCGGATATCATGGTAACAGATTCCCTGACAGGAAATATCCTGGTAAAGATGCTGTCCTCAGCCAATACAGGCGGAAGCTTTGAGGCGACAGGCTATGGATATGGCCCTGGAATCGGAGAAGGGTATGAGCAGCTGGTTATGATCGTATCCAGAGCATCGGGCGCACCGGTGATTGCTAATGCGATCCGCTATGCGGCACAGCTGGTCAAAGGAAAAGTCTTTGAAGTAGCAAAGAAAGAGTTTGAAGCAGCCAAGAAGGCAGGATATCAGGAGATCCTGGATTCTGTAAAAGCAGCATCCAAGCCGGCAGCAGCGGAAGAAGAGGTAAAAGAGCCTCCGAAAGAGATCGTAACTGCACAGATTCCTGGAATCGAGGTCATGGATCTGGATGATGCAGTGAAGGCATTGTGGAAGATAGGTATCTACGCAGAGAGCGGAATGGGATGTACCGGACCGATCATCCGCGTATCCGATGCGAACCTTGCAAAAGCAGAGGAAGAACTGAAAAAAGCTGGATATATCAGCTAAATAGAAAATTGATCCAAAGGACATTCCGGCAGCTGCCGGGGTGTCCTTTTTTGGATAAAAAAGTTTCTGAAAAACATACTATAAATTTTCCTGTCCTGGTGCTATAATGTATGAGATTGAGTAAGGGTAGGAGAAGAAAGTCATGGAGATTCAGCAGATTACAGACAATAAAAGAGACTATATGGATTTACTCCTGCTGGCTGATCCACAGGAAGATATGATAGAAAAATACCTGGACGAAGGGGAGATGTTTGTTCTCTATGACCAGGGGGAGGCAAAAACGGCTGCGGTTGTGACCATTCTCAAAAACAGAAAGTGTGAGCTGAAAAACATCGCAACCATCCCGGAAGCACAGCGAAAGGGATATGGGAGGTATATGATCCATTTTCTGTGTGAACATTACAGCAGCCAGTGTGAGCTGATGTATGTGGGAACGGGAAACTGCAGAAGTACGCTGGGGTTCTATGAGGCCTGTGGTTTTGTAAATTCTCATATTGTAGCAAATTTCTTTGTGGATCATTACGACAAGCCGATCATTGAAGACGGCGTTCAGCTTACAGATATGGTATATCTGAAAAAGCGGCTGGATTCTGAAATTGATGTGAAAAAAGTGGTGGATCTTGCACTGGAGGCAGGAAAGATTCTGCTAAAAAATGGAGCAGAGATCTTTCGTGTGGAAGAGACGATGACCCGGATTTGCCAGAGATTCCATGTGGATTATGTGGATACCTTTACCATGAGTCATGCAATCTTTATCACGGCGGAAAAGGGAATGAATGAGGTCTACACGAAGGTCAGACAGGTACCGTTGTCCGGGGCACATCTGGGGATCGTAGCGGAAGTCAATGATCTTTCCAGAGAGATCAGCGCCGGACATCTGGGGATAGATGAAGCCTGGGCCAGGCTTCGGGAAATCGAAAAAATGCCTCCAAAGAGAGGGATTTTCCGGATTTTTGCTGCAGGTGTAAGCAGCGGAACGCTGGGGTATCTTCTGGGCGCATCGGCCGGAGAAAGTGTGGTAGCGTTTGTGATCGGATGTATCCTTTACCTGTGGGTGCTTCTGGGGGAACGGAATAACATGTCCAAGATCATCGTCAATATCGTAGGAGGAGCGCTGATCACCATTCTTGCACTTATTGCCATTAATCTGCCGTTTCTTCACGGTCTGAAGATGGATGGAATGATCGTGGGCGCCATCATGCCGCTGGTTCCCGGGATCCCTTTTACGAATGCGATCCGGGATATTGCAGACAGTGATTTCTTGTCTGGAACTGTCAGGATGATCGATGCGCTGCTGGTGTTCGTATATATTGCGATCGGTGTCGGTACGACGCTTAGTATTTACAATAATATGTTTGGAGGGATTTCGATATGACGGCAGATATCCTTGCCAATATTGCCTGCCCCTTTCTGGGGACGGTAGCATATGCGATTATTTTTAATGTGCCGAGACGATATTATTTTGCAGGAGGCATGACGGGGATGGCCGGATGGCTGGTCTATAAGCTGGTGCTGGGATACGCATCGGCGGCCATTGCGTCTTTTGTCGGGACTCTGGTGGTGGTATTTATCTCCAGGATGCTGACGGTAAAGATGAAGTGTCCGATCACTTTGTTTCTGGTCTCGGGAATTGTTCCGCTGGTCCCGGGAGCCGGAGTCTATGACACGGCCTATTATCTGGTGACAGGACAGGTCCAGCTGGCGGGACAGAGCGGCCTTGGAGCCCTGAAAGTGGCCTTTGCAATTGTATTAGGAATTGTGTTTATTGTATCGATTCCCCGGGAGGTATTCCATGGGGATTACTGGAAAAGAAGAAAAACAGAAAGGATAGGAAAGAAAAGATGAAAAGAGTAAGAACAAGATTTGCGCCCAGCCCGACAGGCCGGATGCATGTAGGAAATCTGAGGACTGCGCTGTATGCGTATCTGATCGCAAAGCATGAAGGCGGAGACTTTATCCTGCGGATTGAGGATACGGATCAGGAGCGCTTTATGGAAGGAGCTCTGGAGATCATCTATCATACTCTGGAGGAAACAGGCCTGGTTCACGATGAAGGTCCGGACAAAGATGGAGGCGTAGGACCGTATGTGCAGAGCGAGCGTAATAAATCCGGATTATATCTGAAATATGCAAAGCAGCTGATCGACCAGGGAGACGCCTACTATTGCTTCTGTGATAAGGAAAGACTGGATTCCCTGAAAAGTAAAGTGGCTGACGGAGACGGCCCGGAGATTGTAGTCTATGACAAACACTGCCTGGGACTGAGCAAGGAAGAAGTAGAGGCAAATCTGGCGGCAGGAAAACCTTATGTCATCCGTTTTAATATGCCGACAGAGGGAGAGACGACCTTCCATGACGACATCTATGGAGATATTACAGTACCAAACGCAGAACTGGAAGATCTGATCCTGATCAAATCCGATGGTTATCCCACCTATAATTTTGCCAATGTCATCGACGACCATCTGATGGGGATCACCCATGTTGTGCGCGGAAATGAATATTTGTCTTCTGCACCGAAATATAACAAGATCTATGAAGCTTTTGGCTGGGATGTACCGGTATATGTGCATTGTCCGCTGATCACAGACGAGACACACAAGAAACTGAGCAAACGCTGCGGACATTCATCCTATGAGGATCTGATCGAGCAGGGATTTGTAACGGAGGCTGTGGTAAATTATGTCGCCCTTCTTGGGTGGTGCCCGTCCGGTAATCAGGAGATTTTTTCTCTGGAAGAGCTGGTAAAGGAATTTGACTATCATCATATGAGCAAATCTCCGGCTGTGTTTGACATCGTGAAGTTAAAATGGATGAATGGAGAATACTTAAAAGCTATGGATTTTGACCGGTTCTATGAGAAGGCAGAACCATATATCAAAGCTGTGGTAACAAGGGACTGTGATCTGAAAAAGATTGCAGCGCTGGTAAAGACCAGGATTGAAATTTTCCCGGATATCACGGAGCAGATTGATTTCTTCCAGGAGCTGCCGGAGTATGATACGGCTATGTATTGTCATAAAAAAATGAAGACAAATGAGGAAAATTCTCTTGAAGTTCTGACAGAGGTTCTTCCACTTCTTGAAAAGCAGGAAGATTTCAGCAATGATGCTCTTTTCGCGCTGCTGAAAGGCTATGTAGACGAAAAAGGAGTCAAGACAGGATTTGTGATGTGGCCGATCCGTACGGCAGTGTCCGGAAAGCAGAATACACCGGGCGGTGCGACGGAGATCATGGAAATCCTCGGCAAAGAGGAATCCTTAAAGAGGATCCGCAAAGGGATTGAATTATTGACAAAGTAAGGGGAATCTGATGAGTTTAAATCATGCTCAGGCTGAGGCAGTCGCCTGTAATACAGGGCCGTGTATGGTCCTTGCCGGTCCCGGTTCCGGGAAAACTCTTACCATCGCGAAAAGAATTGAATATCTGATCCAGACGTATAAGGTAAGGCCAGAAGAAATTCTGGTCATTACCTTTACAAAGTATGCGGCACTCGAGATGAGAGAGCGTTTCCGCAGGATTGCCGGCCAGGCGGGGAATGGAGTTACCTTTGGAACTTTTCACGGCGTTTATTATGGAATATTAAGATGGGCCTATGGAGACCGGGGATTTCGCCTGGTGACAGATGAAGAAAAGCTGGAGCTGATCCGTCTTGCGGCATCTGAAATGGACTGGGAAGATCAGGGAGATATAGAATCTGAAAGGGAAAGGCTTCAGGAACTTGCCATTGAGATTGGTAAAGTGAAAAACCAGGGGATTTCCATTGAAAATTACCGTCCGTCACGCGGATCGGCAGAAAAGTTTGCCAGAGTCTATAAAGAATACGAGTGTATGAAGCAAAAGGCTGGCAGGATTGACTTTGAAGATATGCTGCTCATGTGTCGAAAGCTTTTTAAAGAGAGACCGGACATCCTGAAAAAATGGCAGGAGCGATTCCGTTATATTCTGGTAGATGAATTTCAGGATATCAACCAGGTGCAGTATGACGTGATCCGCATGCTGGCGGCACCGGAAGACAACTTATTCGTAGTAGGAGATGATGATCAGTCTATCTATGGATTCCGTGGAGCAAGGCCGGGCATTATGATGCGGTTCTGTAAAGATTATCCTTTTGCCAAAAGAATCCTTCTAGATCAGAATTACCGATCCACGGCAAATATTGTAAAGAGCGCCCTGAGAGTGATCGACCATAATCAGGAACGCTATCAGAAGAAGATCAGTTCTGTCTTCGGGGCAGGGGAAACTGTACATGTACAGGAGGTAAAGGATCCTCTGGAGGAAAGCCAGTATGTGGCAGATGAGATCAGAAAGCAGACAGGGGAGGGCAAAGCATTCCGTGATATTGCAGTCTTGTACCGGACGAATCTGGATGCCAGAATCCTTTCAGAAACACTGACGGAGTATCAGATCCCCTTTTTGATGAAAGAACAGATCCACAATATTTACGATCATTTCATTGGCCTGGATATCAGCAGTTACTTTCATCTTGCTATGGGAGATACGGACCGGAAGTATTTTTTACAGGTGGCAAACCGTCCCAAACGCTATCTTGCGCGGGAGGCAATGAAAGGGAAAAAGATATCCTATGAATCAATCCGGAATTTTTACTGTGACAAGGACTGGATGATGGACCGGATCGATCAGTGGGAATGGGATATGAAGATGATGCGGGATAAAACTCCTTTCGCGGCAATCCAGTATATCAGAAAAAGCATCGGCTATGATGAATTTCTGAAGGAATATGCCGCTTACAAGAAAATCGCACTGGATGAATTATTGTCTGTACTGGAAGAAATCCAGCAGTCATCAAAGCGTTTTGCTACGATGGAAGAGTGGTTCCGGCATGTGGAGGAATATGGGGAAGCACTGAAAAAGCAGAAAAAGAAAGAGAAGGATCAGGACCAGGTTATGCTGATGACGATGCATGGGGCAAAGGGACTGGAGTTTGATACGGTGTTTATCATCCACGGAAATGAGGGATGTATTCCCTATAAAAAGGCAAAGACTGAAGAAGAGATTGAAGAGGAAAGACGGCTTTTTTATGTGGCTATGACCCGTGCAAAGAAAAAGCTTACGATCAGTTACGTAAAAGAACAAAACGGAAAGGATCAGGATCCTTCCCGTTTCGTAGAGGAATTATTCCTCGTCTAAATCTTCAAATTCCTGGGTGTCCATCCAGTCGTCAAAAGCATCTGCGACGGTTTCATATTCAGTGTCATCCTCGATGTTTTCCAGTTCCGGCTCGTCGTCTCCGTGCTCGATATAGCGGTAGAGATAGACATCTCCGCTTTCCGGCTCCCCATCAGCATTCAGCGGAAGCAGGGCGATATACTCCTGTCCGGCAGCCGGGAAGACTGTAAGAACAGCACACTCTACGACCTCATCGTTATCCAGTGTTAATGTAACTGTCATATACTCGTCCATTGTATGAATCTCCTTTATATTATAGATACTCTTACTGTAGCAGAGAAGAATCTAAAAAGCAAGAATGAAGAGTAGCCAAATTATTTAAAATAGTGTAAAATATTTGTATATATGTGCAAGACCGCACAGGGAGGAAGAGATCAATGTTGAAAAAAAGAATGTTTGGAGTTCTGGCTGTGCTCCTTTCCTGCGCTTTTATATTTACAGGATGTAAAAAGAATGTGGGGACGCCGGAGGATAATGCCATACCAGAAGAAGACACCCAGGGAGAAGATGCTGAGGGAGAAGATACATACTTGTTTGGGTTTACCGCTATCGATATGGAAAATCCGTACTTTATCACACTGGAGTCGGCGATCCGGGAGGTGATTGAGGAAGCGGATTATCAGATGATCACAAAAGATCCGGCATCTGATCCTGAACTTCAGGCGACACAGATCCAGGAGATGATCGATGAGGGAATCGATGCGATTTTTCTGAGTCCCGTGGACTGGGAGGCGATTACTCCTTCTCTGGAGGCTCTCCATGAGGCGGGGGTCAAGATTATTAATGTAGATACCCAGGTAAAAGAGATGGAATATGTAGACGCATATGTGGGATCGGATAACCAGGAGGCAGGAAAGATCTGTGGTGAGGATCTGATCGAGCGCTGCCCGGACGGGGGGACTGTGGCGATCCTGGAGTGTCCGACCCAGAATTCGATCAACGAGAGGATCACCGGATTCGAAGAGGCGATTGCAGATGCGGAACATGGTTTCGTGGTAGTGGCAAGGGAAGACACCAACGGAGAATTTGAAAAGGCTCTGGAGGCCGCCAAGACAATCTTCCAGCAGTATCCGGATGTGACAGCTGTGATGTGTGGAAATGACCAGCTGGCTGTGGGGGCTAAGACAGCTGCCAATCTGGCAGGACTGGATGACGTGATCATCTACGGAGTAGATGGATCTCCAGATATTAAAAAAGAACTGAAAAAGGCCGGAAATCAGATAGCCGGGACAGCGGCACAGTCACCCATTAATATGGGAAAGACGGCTGCAGAGATCGGGATCAACATTTTAGAAGGCAAAGACTATGATACAGAGACTTACGAAGAAGTCTTTATGATCGATGCGGATAATGTAGATATGTACGGAGTAGACGGCTGGCAGTAGGACAGTGGATTTCAAGGACAGAGAGGGCATACGTATGAGAGCAGAACGGGGAAAACCATTACCATTAGGCATAACGATTTCAAAGGATCATGTGAACTTTTCTATTGCAGTTCCAGAGGGAAAGACCTGTGAACTGCTCTTATATCAGCCGGGAGAGACCAGGCCTTCATTGAGGTATGAGATGAAGGACAGCGTAGGAGAGGTACATTTTCTTGCCCTCTATGGTCTGGATCCCGGAATGTATGAATATAATTATCTGATCGGAGATGAAGTTGTGACGGATCCCTATGCCAGGGTCCTGGCTGGAAGAGATGTCTGGGGGAAGCAGCGGGATGTAAAGAAGCATGAAGTGAGAGGGATCCTGAGGCAGGAAGACTATGACTGGGAAGGTGACAGGCCGCTTCATCTGCCTTATCACAAGGTGGTATCCTACAGTCTGCATGTCAGGGGATTTACAAAGCACAGCTCCTCTGGTGTAAAATATAAGGGAACCTTTGCCGGCGTCATAGAAAAACTCCCTTATCTGAAGGATCTTGGCATTAACCAGATTCATTGTATGCCGGTGTATGAGTTTGAAGAATGCGGACGCTGCCGGAATTACTGGGGATATGGGCCGGCGTATTTCTTTGCGCCGAAAAGTGCCTATGCAGCCTGCCATGATGGAAGAAAAGAACTGAAGGATATGATCAAATCCTGTCATAAAACCGGCATTGAAGTGGTGCTGGAAATGCCTTTCACGCAGGAAACACCAGGACAGATGATCGTAGAATGTCTGCGGTATTATTGTCTGGAATATCATGTAGATGGTTTTATACTGAATCCCTACCAGGCGCCGATGGAGGCACTGCGTACGGATCCACTCTTAAAGCATAGCAAGATCCTGGTGCATGATACCGGATTTCAGACGGTAATGAGAAGATTCCTCAAGGGAGACGAAGGGATGGTACGGGATGTGATCTACTGGCTGAAGCATCATTCGGAAAAGGATGGGACGTTTAATGCCATCACGGATCAGAACGGATTTACACTGAGAGATCTGGTCTCCTATGATGGAAAACACAATGAGGCAAATGGAGAACAGAATCAGGATGGACCGGATTACAACTATAGCTGGAACTGTGGGGCAGAAGGCCCTTCCAGAAAAAAAGCTGTGACAGAGCTTCGGAAAAATCAGATCCGGAATGCCTTCTTCCTTCTGCTGCTGGCTCACGGAACACCGTGCATCCTTGCAGGCGATGAGTTCGGCAATACCCAGAAGGGAAACAATAATGTCTACTGTCAGGATAATTCCATCGGATGGCTGGACTGGAGCGGACTGGAAAAGGATCCTGGGCTTCATGATTTTGTGAAATCTTTGATCCGGCTTCGGAAACAGCATCCGGTATTCTGCCCGGATAAAGAGATGACAGGGATGACTTATTCAGCAAAAGGGGTACCGGATGTATCATATCATGGAGAAAATGCCTGGAGAGTTCCTCTGGAGGTATCCAGCAGACAGCTGGGAGTCTATTACAGTGGTGAGGATCAGACAGGCGAACATGACGAGGACTGCTTTATAGCCTATAATATGCACTGGCTGGAGCATACTTTTGCGCTGCCGGCTCTGCCGAAAGGGAAAAAATGGTACCGGATTGCATCTACGGCAGAAGGGGTCATGGAAAAGGCGGTTCTGCTGGAAGACCAGAAGTTTGCTGAGATAAAAGAAAGGACGATTGTGATATTTGCAGGCAGGTAGTCAAGACGTAAACAGACATTGGAGTGTGCAGATACGGTGTATGGATGCCTTCTGGCTGAAGTGCATTGCCATTCTCTCCATGGCCCTGGATCATACAGGAGCCGTATTATTCCCGGCAGAGGTATGGATGCGGTGTGCGGGCCGGCTGGCGTTTCCGATTTTTTGCTTCCTGATCGTGGAAGGGTTCTTTCACACCCATGACGTATATAAATATATGATAAGACTGGGAGCCTTTGCACTGTTGTCGGAGATCCCGTTTGATCTTGCGTTTCAAGGGGTATTTTTGGAATCCGGTCATCAGAATGTGTTCTTTACTTTGCTGATTGGTATTGGAATGATGCTTTTGCTTTCCAGAAATCAGGAGTGGCCGGTGAAGGCAGTGATTCTTCTTCTGGCTATGTGGCTTGCTGTAACTATAAGAAGCGATTATAATTTCAGAGGAATCCTGCTGATTTTTTTCTTTTATATTTTTCGTGAGTCGAGAACTCTTGCTGTGGCGGCAGGCGGCTGCTGGAATTTCCTGTATCAGGGAATGATCCAGAAGTTCGGGATATTATCTATGATTCCGATTGCGCTATATAATGGAAAAAGGGGAAGAAGCATGAAGTATTTCTTTTATGTGTTTTATCCGGCGCATCTGCTGATTTTATATGGGATCAGCCAGATGGCAGGATGATGGAACAGGAAACGTACAGACCGGGATGTTATGTAAAGAAGGACAGAGACGATGAAAGCGTTGGAACATTTTAAGACAATCAATCATCACAAGTGGCTGGTGATGAAACAGTGTTTTCAGGTGGGGCTCTTTCGCCAGGGGCTCCTTCATGACATGTCCAAATATTCTCCGACGGAATTCCTGGTAGGATGTAAGTATTACCAGGGGAACCGAAGCCCCAATAATGCGGAGAGGGAGGCTACCGGGTACTCCAAAGCATGGCTCCACCACAAAGGAAGAAATAAGCACCATTATGAGTACTGGATTGATTACAGCGCAGACCCGGAGGAAGGAATTGTGGGACAGAAAATGCCGGTCAGATATGTGATTGAGATGTTTATGGACCGGATTGCGGCTTCCAAGACTTATCGGGGAAAGGCGTATACAGACCAGGATCCTCTGGAGTATTACGAGAAAGGAGCTGCAAAGCTCGGGAAGATGATCCATCCGGATACAGCCAGGCTGCTGCATTTTCTTTTAAAAATGCTGGCCGAAAAAGGAGAGAAGGAGACCTTTCGCTACATCAGGAAAAATATTTTGAAAAAAGGGTGTTGACTTTTAGGCGTGTGTATAGTAATATATTCTTCGGACGGTTTGAGAGTCCGGTTTGCGGAAGTGTCGGAACTGGCAGACGAGCAAGACTAAGGATCTTGTGGCATTCGTGCCGTGTGGGTTCAAGTCCCATCTTCCGCACGTTAAACCCTTATCTTACTAAGGTTCTAGTAAGATAAGGGCTTTTTTTATCTAAAAGATCTCCGGTTCACGCACAAGGATATTAGTCCAAAAATCAAGTAGCCTTACTATTTTCTTGCTGTTTCTATGGTTCAGTATTTATGAAATCTGTTTCATTCACATCGATAATAAGATCTTCTTCTTTCTCGTCATCAACTGAAAAATCACCCTTGAAAAACCAGTTGTAGGCTCGATTTGCGATGATTTTTGTTTCAACTAAATCGAGTCCACCACCGACCACCGCTCCAACTCCCGGCACTAATTTACCAAGATTTACTAAACCCTTTGAGCCGAACTTAGTAATAAATCGGAATCCCACCTTCTGATTAATTTTTGTTAATACAGTGCCCGGAATTTTCTTTATCAAGCTATTGGCGAATTTAACGCCAAACTGTATTCCTGCTTGCTTTAATAGTCCGTTTACCGAAACACCTGCCAGGCAGGCATAAATGAATGTCTGTGTTTGATCGCTGTTTAAATCATAATCAGCCATATAGGCGACACAAGAAATCATCCTCATTTGGACATATAGTACACTTCCAATATTGGCGGGAATCGCGACGGGCATGCTAACAAATCCCCCCAATCCGCTCAATGCTCCTGAAGTTGTACATTTTATAATCTGATTTCTGAGCATTACTTTGCAAGCTTCTTCTTTATTATTGTTCTTATCTAAATAATCAGCGGCTAAATCTGCCACGCTTGGGCTGACCTTAGGGATGCCGTCTAAACATTTTTCATAGCAGGCGTCTAGTAATTTCATGATATCTTCCTGTGTGATAATTTTTCTTTTTGATTTTGTTTTTTCTTCCATTTACCAATTCCCCCTTTATTTATAGAAAGCTCAATCCATAATAGTCCATGAAAATTTCGCGAGCTCCATTTGATAAGTTTATCTTACGACATACTATTCTGTGTGTCTACACTAATCGCTCCGAAGCGTACTCCTGTTTTATATATCTTTTATGTAATTGTACTCTGTGACTTTTTCTTCCGCACGATCAATTAGCCTCTGATAGTCTGCCCCATCATATGTCACAGCGCGTCCTGCTGTATAATCATCCCATTCTTTTTTTATTTGTTTCGCGCATTGTTGCGCCAAATCCAAGTGCTGATTTACGAGTTCCATAGATTCTTTTGTGTCAGCTTCTTTTATGCGTCTCAAAAATTCCGGCAACATCATATACTCCCCTCTCTTTCCAATTTTATGGTTGTCGGTTTACCGACAATATTATAAACCAGAACCGCATATAATCTCAATAGAAATTGAGAGAGGAAGGCGAGACGGTATGACTTATGCAGACGCAATCGCAAAAAGACTGCTTACCATATGCGAAAAAGAAAATATAACGGTCAATAAACTCTGTACATTATCCGGCGTAAGTCATACGACCATACAAGATATCATGACCGGCAAAACAAAGAATATTACTCTCAGAACTTTGCATCGCCTTGCGGTTGGGTTGAATATGACCGTTGCGGATCTTCTTGATTTCCCAGAAATGAACGAAACAATTTTTGAAGACGAATAACTGAGTATAAAATATAAATATTGAGTAGTAATAATCTCGCCCGTGGTATAATGGCATCCATAGGTGTTTGGCATTGCGGAAAAGACAGGAGTATTCCTGTCTCTTTTTTTGATAATTCTCCTCTTTTATGTCGTGAAATATTGAAAATGATGTATAATAGAGAATAATATTCTGAAAAAGAACAGGAGGGATTGTATGCTGGAGAAGATTGATCTGAAAAAGAAGCTGGAAAAAGAAGACTATAATCAGAGGATGGAGAAACTGACACCGAAAGTCGGAAGGCTTCAAAGGGAATGTCAGAAATGGAAGATCCCGGTCATGATCGCTTTTGAGGGATACGGCGCGTCAGGAAAAGGAGTGCAGATCGGTGAGCTGATCCAGGCGCTGGATCCCAGAGGATTTCAGGTATATGCGGTAAAGAATGAGACGGAGGAAGAAAGGATGCACCCCTTCCTCTGGCGTTTCTGGACGAAAATGCCGGCCAAGGGACGGATCGCCATCTATGACAGCAGCTGGTACCGTAAGGTGCTGGTAGATCGGTTTGATGGAAAGACTAACGGCAAAGAAGTGGACAAGGCTTTCAGATCCATCTGTTCCTTTGAGGAGCAGCTGACGGCAGATGGAATGGTCATCATTAAGATCTTCCTGGATATTGATCAGAAGGAGCAGAAGAAACGATTTCAGAAGCTTTTGGATTCCAAGGATACTGCCTGGAGAGTCAGCAAGGGGGATCTGAAGAGAAATAAGCATTTTAAAGAATATCAGGCTATGAATGAAGAGATGCTTCTCAGGACAGATACTGCCTATGCACCCTGGCATATTGTAGAGGCTACAGACCGGAAGTTTGCAACGGCAAAGATATACAGCATCGTGGCCCAGACACTGGAATATAAGATAAAAGAAGCAGAAGAAGCCGCTATGGCAAAAGAAGAAAGCGAAGTGATGGCTCTGGCAGTGGACGACAGACTGCTAAAAGAATCGGTTCTTTCCAAGGCGGATCTGACCCTCTCCTATACCAAAGAAGAGTATAAGGAAAAGCTGGATCATCTGCAGAAAAAGATTCAGAAGCTTCACGGAGAGCTTTACCGGTATCGGATCCCGGTGGTACTGGGATTTGAAGGCTGGGATGCAGGCGGAAAAGGCGGAGCAATCAAACGGCTGACCCAGAAGATGGATCCCAGGGGGTATGTAGTCCACCCGACCGCGTCTCCCAATGATATTGAAAAAGCCCATCATTATCTCTGGCGTTTCTGGACAGATATGCCAAAAGCCGGACATGTAACCATCTTCGACCGGACCTGGTACGGGAGAGTCATGGTGGAACGGATTGAAGGTTTCTGCAGCAGAAAAGAGTGGCAGAGGGCTTATAAGGAAATTAATGACATGGAAGCAGATCTGGCGGATGCAGGGGCGGTTGTTCTTAAGTTCTGGATGCAGATCGACAAGGATGAACAGGCCAGAAGATTTCAGGCCAGACAGGAGAACCCGGACAAACAGTGGAAGGTTACCGATGAAGACTGGCGGAACCGGGAAAAGTGGGATCTGTATGAGGAAGCAGTCAATGAGATGCTGATCCGTACTTCTTCCCCGTATGCTCCGTGGATTGTTGTGGAGGGAAACTGCAAATATTATGCCAGAATCAAGGTTCTGGAGACGGTGGTCAATGCCATTGAGGAGAAATTAAAGGAAAAGAAGGGACTGAAACGATCATGACCATCAGAGAACAGCTGGAAATCAGAGAAAACACTTATCTAAGTCCTTATGCCACATTAAGCAGCAAATCAGCAGGACGCGAGCGGCCGGAAGAGGAGTGCGATATCCGCCCGGTATTTCAACGGGACAGGGACCGTATCCTGCACTGCAAGTCTTTCCGGAGGCTGAAGCAAAAGACTCAGGTCTTTCTGCTTCCTAAGGGAGATCATTATCGTACCCGTCTTACCCATACCCTGGAGGTGTCCCAGAATGCCCGGACCATTGCCAAGGCGCTTCGGCTGAATGAAGATCTGACAGAAGCCATTGCACTGGGACATGACCTGGGACACACGCCCTTTGGCCATGCAGGAGAAAGGGCACTGAACCAGATCTGTCCTCTGGGTTTCCGCCATCATGAGCAGAGTGTGAGGGTAGTAGAACGGCTGGAACGGCAGGGACGGGGACTTAATCTGACCTGGGAAGTCAGAGATGGTATCCGGAATCATAAATCCAGTGGAAATCCGCATACCCTGGAGGGACAGATCGTACGTCTTTCCGACAAGATCGCATATATTAATCATGACATTGACGATGCAATCCGGGGAGGAATCTTAAAAGAGACGGATATACCTGAAAAATTCCGGAAAGTGCTGGGGGAGTCTCCGAAGATCCGGCTGGATACTATGGTACATAATGTGATCATCAACAGCATGGATCAGCCGGAAATCCGGATGTCTCCGCAGGTTGGAGAAGCTATGATGGGGCTTCGGGGATTTTTGTTTGAAAGCGTCTACCAGAATCCAGTGGCAAAAGGTGAGGAAAAGAAGGCAATCCATATGATCAAGAATCTTTATGAATTTTATATCGATTATCTGGAAGTCCTTCCAGAACAGTTCCTTCGTATGATTGATGAAGATGGGGAATCCAGAGAGCAGGTGGTCTGTGATTATATTGCCGGAATGACAGATACCTATGCGGTAAAAAAGTTTGAAGAATTTTTTATTCCGGAATCGTGGAAAATTTAAAGGAAATCAGATGGTTTTGTCGAATATTATAATAGGAGGCATTTGTCATCAAGGTGAAAAGAGCGTAAAGAATGTATTACAGCGATGAGATTATTGAAGAAGTAAGATCCAGAAATGATATCGTTGACGTTATTTCTTCCTATGTGAAATTACAGAAAAAAGGGAGTTCCTACTTTGGACTCTGCCCGTTCCATAATGAAAAGTCGCCTTCTTTTTCTGTCAGCAGACAAAAGCAGATGTATTATTGCTTTGGCTGTGGGGCAGGGGGAAATGTATTCACTTTTCTCATGGAATATGAAAATTATACGTTTGTGGAAGCCCTGCGTTACCTGGCTGACCGGGCAGGCGTCGATCTGCCTGAGCAGGAGTATTCGAAGGAAGAAAAAAGGAGAGCGGATACCAGAGCCGTTCTTCTGGAGATCCACAAGCGCGCGGCCCAGTTCTACTATGTGCAGCTTAAAAGCAGCGCAGGACAGCAGGCGATGGCATATCTGAAGGGGCGGAAGCTCAGTGATGATACGATCAAGGCGTTTGGCCTCGGATATTCCAGTAAATACAGTAATTCCTTGTACCAGTTCCTGAAGTCCAAAGGGTATGGGGACGACATGCTTGCCCAGTCCGGATTGGTCACGATGGATGAAAAGCATGGACCCCATGACAAATTCTGGAACCGTGTCATGTTTCCCATTATGGATGCCAATAACCGTGTCATCGGCTTCGGCGGCCGGGTGATGGGAGATGCAAAGCCGAAATACCTGAACTCTCCGGAGACCATGATTTTTGACAAGAGCAGAAATCTGTACGGGCTTTTTCGGGCGAGGACTTCCAGAAAACCATATTTTCTGCTCTGCGAGGGATATATGGATGTGATCTCGCTTCATCAGGCGGGATTTACCAATGCGGTGGCGTCGCTTGGCACAGCCCTGACACCGGGACATGCTTCTTTGATTAAGCGGTATGTGCAGGAAGTGTATCTTACATATGACAGTGATGAAGCCGGGACCAGGGCGGCTCTGAGGGCGCTCCCTATCTTAAGAGAGGCAGGCATCACTGCAAGGATCATCCGGATGGAGCCCTATAAGGATCCAGATGAGTTTATTAAAAATCTGGGAGCGGATGCTTTTGAAGAAAGGATCGCCAATGCCAGAAATGGTTTTATGTTCAGTCTTGAGGTTCTGGAAAAGGATTATGACCTTAAGTCGCCGGAAGGAAAGACGGCTTTTCTGAATGAGGCGGCAAGACGTCTGGGAAGATTCGAAGAAGAGATTGAGCGGGGCAACTACATCGAGGCGGTCGCTGAAAAGTATCATGTCGGCTATGAGGAGCTCCGCAGGCTGGTAGGAAAGATGGCGGTACAGGAAGGACTGGCAAAGCCGGCCAGCCGGCCGAAGACGGCACATACACGGGAGAAAGAGGACGGAATCCGCAAGTCTCAGAAGATCCTTCTGACCTGGCTGGTGTCTGACGAACGGATTTTCGGGCAGATCAAGGATTATATTTCGCCGGAGGATTTTTCGGACGGGATCTACCGGAAGGCAGCAGAGCTTCTGTTTCAGCAGTATGATGAAGGAGAAGTAAACCCGGCAAGGATCATGAACCACTTCACAGATGAAGAAGAACACCGGGAAGTGGCCGCGCTGTTTCATACCCGGATCGAAGAGCTGACGTCTGAGAGGGAGAAAGAGAAGGCCCTCATGGAAACGATCATACGGATCAAGAATCACAGTATTGAGACTGCCACCCGGAATCTGGAGCCGACAGATATGGCGGGGCTGCAGAAACTGATGGAGGCAAAAAGAAAACTGCAGGACCTTAAGCAACTGCATATTTCCATTAATTAAGGATAAAATATAAACAAGCAATGAGAGGATGGACA
>USDK01000039.1 GCA_900553355.1 uncultured Lachnospiraceae bacterium | reverse complement strand
GGGCAAAAAGATGCTGCCGCATCTATGATTTCCTAATCATTGATGCGACAGCCCCCCTTTTATAATCTAGAGATTGTGATCGAAATACAAATTTCGGGGTAAAACATATTTTGTATTTCGATTACAATATATCACAGGATTTATCCTTTGAAAATATTTTTTTAGTACAGATATTCAGGAAATAATTGTGCTCCAAGCACAAAAATGATATGCTGGACACAAAAGGAGGGCGCGAGATGGCGGTAGAATTACAGTATCTTTATAAGGAAATCCGGCCGGAATATGAGGTGAAGCTGCATACCACTTCCTGTTTCGGAAGAAAAATCAGCTGGATCCACATGGTAGAGGGGAGTGAGCATGCAAAATTTCTCTATGGCGATGAGCTGGTATTTAATTCTGGGTTAAATTTTAAGTCTGAGGAGTGGCTGGAAGAATTTTTAAGTGCGATGGATCAGGCCGGAGCCGGGGGCGTAATTATGGCTCTGGAAGAGGGAAAGATGTTTTCGCCGAAGGTCATCGAGTGGTGCAATGAGAGGAAGCTCCCCCTGTTTTCAGCCTCCGCCAATACTCCCTACATCGATATCATGCGGAAATTTTCAGAGATCCTGCTGAAAAATGAGCAGAGGGAAACAAACCTGATTGCAGCGCTGAAGAATGCAATCTTTTATCCCGAGAATGAAGAACTGTATATGAATCATCTGGAGAGGAACGGATTTCCCCGGGACATTTCCTATACGGTGATCATCTTAAGCTGCCATACTTACGATACCGAAAAAGGGAATGAAATTTTAGACGCGATTCAGAAAACACTCCATTTCCGCCTGAAAAAAACCATTGTATATGAAGAAGAGGGGAAACTGATCATCCTGGCAGCAGGATATCGGGGAGACTGGCTTCAGAAAGAATTCTACGAGCTGTGCCGGGAAGATCCCAATCTCTATATCGGGGCCGGAACGACAGTCAGCCGGATGAAAGATATCCACCGGTCTTATGAGAATGCATATACGGCCTACCAGCTTACCAAGACCACCATCTCAACAAACTTCCTGGTATACGATAAGCTGGGAATCTACAAAATCCTCACCGATATAAAAGATCCCGGGATCTATCCTGATTTTGTCCAGGAGGTCCTTGGCAGACTGATGGAATATGACAAACAACACGGCACCGAATACATCAAAATACTAAAAGCCTATTTCGAAAATGACTGCAGCACCATCTGCACCGCAAAAACGTTGTACTGCCATAAGAATACACTCACATATAAGCTGAATAAAATAAAAGAAGTACTTGGGTATGACATATTAAGCAACGAAAACCGGGTGCGGATCATGGTAGCGTTTTACATCCTCCAATTGGGGACGGGGGATTTCTGAAAATCCCCCGTCCCCAATTGGAGGTTATCCCCGGTTTTTGGAAAATCTGGTGGATAAGTATGGTATAATAATGTGGATAATGTGTAAAAGTTGTAAGGAGGACGGAGATTATGGATGAGAATCGAGTAAGACGGAACCGGTTGGCGGCGGATCGGGTGATTAAGGGTTTGAAGTCGCGTAATATGGATGGATATTATGTGGAAACGAAGGAGGAAGCGCTTAAGAAGGCGCTGGAGTTGATCCCGGAGGGCAGCAGCATATCCTGGGGAGGAACGATGTCGGCAGCGGAGATCGGGCTGAAGGACGCGGTCTGTTCGGGAAATTACAGGGTTTATAACCGTGAGGCGGCCAATAGTCCGGAAGAGAAAAGGGCGGCGGAGCTTGCGGCTTATGACTGCGATTTTTTCCTTGCCAGCGCGAATGCGATCACTGAGGACGGTGTTATGGTAAATATTGACGGATTTGCAAACAGAGTCTCTGCGATTGCGGCAGGCCCCAGAACGGTGCTGATGATCGTAGGTATGAATAAGGTGGTAAAGCGTGTGGAGGACGCGGTTTCAAGAGCGAGAAATGAGGCGGCTCCTATCAATGCCCAGAGGTTTGGCCTGGATACGCCTTGTTCCAAAAACGGCATGTGCTATGACTGTAAATCGCCGGATACCATCTGTTGTCAGGTTCTGATCACGCGTTTTTCTAAGATTCCAGGCAGGATCAAAGTCATCCTGGTAGACGATGTGCTGGGGTTCTAGCCGGCAGATTTTTTACGATATGAAAATGCAGATATGGTGAATCGCTGGAATAAAATCGGGCGTCCCGGCATATATTTAGAGAGAGGGACCTGCAAGAGAAACGTGGTCCCCTTTGACGGAGACGCACGGAAGCGATTCGCCAAAGAGCAGTATTATGGAAGATGAAATCTTTCCATTGACGTAAAAGAGCAAGTTTGTTATAATATGAGTGTTCCGCAAAAGTGGAACCTCATATTGTGGCGCCATAGCCAAGTGGTAAGGCAGAGGTCTGCAACACCTTCATCACCAGTTCAAATCTGGTTGGCGCCTCTTGAAAAGAGTTCGGAAAACTAAGGTTTTCCGGGCTTTTTTTGCGTTCAGGAATTAATCATCGTTACGGATCTTATTCTGGATCCCCTTTGCTAACTATAGCAATTTTCTATGGAAGTTCATTCGATATAAGTATTTGGAATACAGTAATATCGATTATATAATAGTATTCGGAAAAAGTTGGTAAAGGAAGTGATTCAAGAGATGATAAGTGAAAGACTGCTGGAAATTATTACAAATTCTTTTTGGGATATCCTGCTCCCGGGATTGACTGTGACAATCCCGCTGACAGTCATTTCTTTTGCTCTTGCAATGGTGATTGCGGTGATTGCGGCGCTCATCCAGTTTGCGCAGATCAGGGTGCTGCGGAAGATCATTCGGTTTTATATCTGGGTGATCCGGGGAACACCGCTCTTAGTCCAGTTGTTTGTTGTGTTTTATGGCCTTCCCAATATAGGCGTGCTGATCGAGCCCTTTCCGGCGGCGGTTCTGGTTTTTTCTATCAATGAAGGAGCCTATGGAGCCGAGACGATCAGAGCGGCCCTGGAAGCAGTGCCTGAAGGCCAGATGGAGGCCGGCCAGTGCGTGGGAATGAGCTATCTCAGGATCATGAGAAGGATCGTTCTGCCGCAGGCGCTTAAAATCGCCTTTCCGACACTGTCCAATTCCCTGATCGCCATGATCAAGGACACATCTCTGGCTGCCAATATTACCGTGACAGAAATGTTCATGGCAACGCAGCGTATTGTAGCACGGACTTATGAACCGCTTGTTTTGTATATTGAAGTGGGTCTGGTCTATCTTTTGTTCTGTACAGTCCTGACATGGCTGCAGCATATGGGAGAGATACGGCTGAATGTATATGATGGAGGACGGAGGCGAAGAAATGCTTGAGATAAAGGGATTATGTAAATCTTTTGACGGCGAAGAAGTTTTAAAGGACATCAGCCTTCAAGTGGAGAAAGGTGATGTGATGACGATCATCGGACCCAGCGGAACAGGAAAGACAACACTTCTCAGGTGTATGAATTTCCTGGAAAAGGCAGATACAGGGACTATGAGGTTTCTGGAAGAAGAATTCCGGCTGGGCCATGTGACAAAAAAGGAGATAGCCGGATTCCGAAAGCATACAGGATTTGTTTTCCAGAATTACAATCTTTTTCTGAATAAAACAGCTCTTCAGAATGTCACAGAAGGACTGCTGGCCCGAAAGATGCCAAAAGAACAGGCAGAAAAAGCGGGAAGGGACGCGCTGGATAAGGTCGGTTTGTCTGATAAATACGACAGTTATCCCTCCCAGCTGTCAGGAGGACAGCAGCAGAGAGTAGCGATCGCCCGGTCAATGGCAACTGATCCGGATATTATCTTTTTTGATGAACCTACATCGGCGCTGGATCCGGAGCTGACAGACGAGGT
The DNA here is from genome assembly GCA_900553355.1 of uncultured Lachnospiraceae bacterium. Lineage (GTDB taxonomy): Bacteria > Bacillota > Clostridia > Lachnospirales > Lachnospiraceae > Merdimonas. The sequence continues at coordinate 23,372 of USDK01000039.1, read as the reverse complement.
GCTTGCAGTCATGCGCAAAATGGCAGAAGATGGAATGACGATGGTTGTGGTAACGCATGAGATGGGATTTGCAAGGAATGTGGCAAATAAAGTGGTATTTATGGAAAATGGACAGATCATAGAGAAGGCTTCTGCGGAGAAGTTTTTCTCGGATCCTAAGGAAGAAAGATCAAAAGAGTTTATTAGAAAAGAGAGGAATAAAATATGATGAAAAAACGTTTATTATGGGCAGTTCTGACTGTATTTTCATTATCGATACTCGGAGGATGTGCACAGAGCGGTACAGATGCCGGGAGTGAGAGTGCAAAGGAGGAGACGCAGACAGGAGATCTGCTGGAAGACATTCAGGACCGGGGAACGATTACTATTGCCATGGAAGGCACCTGGGCCCCATGGACTTATCATGACGAAAATGGAAACCTGGTTGGATATGATGTGGAGGTAGGCCAGCTGATTGCCGAGAAGCTGGGAGTTGAACCGGAATTTATCGAGGGAGAATGGGACGGTCTGTTGGCAGGAATAGATGCCGGAAGGTATGATATCATGATCAACGGAGTAGACGTTACAGAAGAAAGGCAGGAGGCCTACGACTTTTCGGAGCCTTATGCCTATAACAGAACGGCGGTGATCGTAAGAGGCGATGACGACCGGATCCAGTCGATGGAAGATCTGGAAGGGAAAAGCACGGCAAATACCATTTCCAGCACGTATGCGGAACTGGCAGAAAGCTATGGAGCAGATGTGACGGGTGTGGATGACCTGAACCAGACCTTTGAGCTGCTTTTAAGTGGGCGGATCGATGCAACTCTGAACGCTGAGGTGACATTCTATGACTATGTCAAGGAGCATCCGGATGCAGATGTAAAGATTGCCGTGCTGACCGATGAGGCGTCTGAAGTGGCAATCCCGATGCGAAAAGGCGATGAAACGGCAAATCTCAGGGAAGCAATCAATAAGGCGATCACGGAACTGAGAGAGTCCGGACAACTGACACAGCTTTCCGAAAAGTATTTCGGAACAGATATTTCGCAGATGTAAAGGGAAAAAATAGATGAGATCAAGGTGGGAGGACAGCACTGCCCGACTGACCCGGATACTTTTTACCCTGGCGCTCCCCACAATTGTGGAAGAGATATTGGCGACGCTTCTACAGTATGTGGATACTGCCATGGTGGGACAGCTGGGGGAGCGGGCTACGGCTGCTGTCAGCCTTACGACGAATATTACCTGGCTGGTCAACAGCGTACCCGGAGCCATAGGGACGGCCATTTTAATACTGATTGCAAAGGCGGAAGGAGAAGGAGATCGGATCCAGATCCGCAGACTTTCCCAGCAGGCTTTCTTTCTGGCGGTTCTTTCCGGACTGGTGCTGGGAATCATATCTGTCATGGCAAGTCCATTTATCCCGGGATGGATGGGGGCGGAGAAAGCGGTACGAAGAGAAGCCTCCGGCTATTTTACGATTATCAGCATCCCGATGGTGTTCAGAAGCGTCAGTACGGTTCTGGCGGCAGCTTTAAGAGCGGTCCGGAATACAAGGATCCCTATGCTGATCAGCCTGATCAGCAATGGAATGAATATCCTGTTAAATTATATTCTGATCTATCGGGCAGGTCTGGGCGTGGCAGGTGCTTGCGGCCCATTCGCTTGCAGTAACGGCAGAAACCATTTTTTATGTCCCAGGTTACGGGCTGAGATCCGCCGTCTCTACGTTGATCAGCTCCGCCAGGGGAGAGAATGATGAGAAGAAGATGAAGCAGACTGGCTGGATCAGCGTGTGGCTGACGGTCGGGATGATGTGCCTTAGTGGGGTGATCCTGTATATCGGGGCCGTACCACTTATGAGCATTTTTACGCCCAGCGCACGGGTGGTGAGCTTGGGTGCGCAAATGCTCCGTCTTGTAGCATTGTCAGAACCTTTTTTTGGCCTGATGGTCATTTTGGAAGGGATTTTTTACGGTATGGACAGGACCAGGTACCCTCTTCTGATAGAGACGATCGGAATGTGGGGAGTCAGGATCTGCCTGACCTATATGTGCGTACAGGTATGGGGGCTCGGCCTGCGTGCGGTCTGGTATTGCATGATCGCGGATAATATATGCAAAGCAACTCTTTTTACAGTTCCGTTTATAAAAAAGACGGTGTGGAAATTTTAGATCAGAGCGGAGCGATATAACCCATCTGCAGTGCCTTAGTGACGGCCTCGATCGAAGAGGAGACACCCAGCTTTTCATAGATATGCTGTAAATGGTTCGAGAGCGTCCGTTCGCTGATGTACAGTTCCCCCGCGATTTCTTTTCTCTTCTTTCCGGCAGCGGTCTTTTCTAGAATCAGCTTTTCTGTGGGGGTCAGTTCTTCGACGATCAGCTCCGGCTGATTGCAGGGAAAGCAGGGGATCCCCTGGTTCACATGGAGCAGAGAAGCAAGGAGTTCATCCGGGCTGATACTTTTGTTTAGAAAACCAGAGATTCCAAGTTTCTTTGCTTCGTATTTGAAAACTGGCAGGTCATAGCCGGTCAGCATCACGATTTTTAAGGAGGGAATTTCCCTATGCAGGCTGGAGGCTATGGCTAAACCATCCTGGACGCCCAGGTTCCCGAGATTGATATCCATCAAAACGATATCAATCTTTTTTTCATGTACCTGCCTGGCTAATGAAGCAAGATCCCGGGTGGTGTAAAAGTTCTGGATTTCGTCATATTCTTCCAGGGCGATTGCCAGGCTTTTTGCAAAAAGTTCATGATCATCAACTAACAAAATGTTTATAAGAAACATCTCCTTTCATAGAAAACTGTATGTTTGTACGAACGCCTTCAGGCGTCTGCCTGGAGATAGATATGGAGCCGCCCAGATGGTCGATCTGCTCTTCCAGAGAGGAAAGGCCTTTGTGCCAGATGGGAGATTCCTTTCGACCGATATCTTCTGGAACATATGATTTCCCGTTGTCCCATATACAGAGTGTTACCTGATCCTTTTCCATATACAGAGTGATCTGGGCCTGATTTCCGTCAGAATGTTTATAGATATTCGTCACAAGTTCACGGATCAGACGGTAAATCAGCATGTCGTAGGGTTCCGGGATAAAAAGTGTATCGGCGCAGATAAAGGATATCTGGAGATTTTTCTGCGGAAATAAGGTCTGGATACTTCGAATCAGTTCTGTCAGATTTTCTTTCAGCGTCAGGCTTTTCAGAAGAATCGGATGGTAGTCCTGCATCTGGCTTCGGATCCGGATATTCAGCTGATCCAGTGTGTCGCACATCAGAGTCCGGATCTCGGGACGGGCACTTTTCCCTGCCATGTTTTTCACGGACAACAGATCCTGCAGTACCTCATCATGCAGAAAGTCAGCGAAGGTTTCTTTGAGCTTTTCTTCCTGCTTCAGCTGGTTCAGTGCATCGGTATATCTGCTGGTTTTCAGAAGAGGAGATGCATTGCGTTTTAGCGTTTCACCAAGGAGGATATTGCAGAGAAAAATCATTGCCAGGGCAAGATTTATCAGCAGGAAAAATTCGGCAGGGGTATCGTTTAATATCAGGCATAGGGAAGCCAGAAGCCCGGTCAGAAGGACTCCCAGGAGGACACGCTGACCGGGGCCGAATACGGCCGAAAGAGGGGTGCCGTCTGTTTCTTTCAGAACGATTCCGTGAATGCTGATGAAAAAAAGGAGGACTGAAAGATAAGTTCCGAAGTTTCCCAGATGATTCCTGATATCTATCGTCAGCATGTAATAAAGAAAGAAGACGGTTAAAGTTACGGCAAAAGAAAGGAGAAACGCTTTCTTTTCAGTCTTAAGAACATAGGCTGCCCGTTTCCTGTGATAAAAAATGATGAAAATGAAACAGAGGATGCTGCCTGCGAACTGGATCCCATAAGCACAGGCATAGACCCTGTCAGAGAAAAATGCACAGCCTGCGGCAAAGAGAAAGAATATGGACAGGAGAATATCAGCAGCCTTTTTCCATCGGTAATAATAGCTCTGAAACAAGAAAAGAAGGCAGAACCGGATGGACAGATAAAGAAGAACGCAGCCGGCCAGCCGGAACCATATTCTGGCTTCATCTCCTGGAATCATGGCTAAGACCAGATACCAGCTGTCGGCCGCCAGAAGGCCGCAGAACAGAAACAGGATCCGGTTTCCCGTCAGATTACAGGAGGCGATATATGTGATATCTCCCAGGAAAAGTGTGGACAGCACGAGTGGCACAAGCTGAGGCGCCGAAAGCGGAGGCTGGGTATGGATAAAGATTCCCATTGCCAGGATGAGAATCATATAGTTGATGAAAAGTAGTTGTTTTATTATCAGGCTTTTCAAGATGAAGTACTCCCTTACAGTTATATTTCCCACAGTTATTATACCAAATGCCAGAGTATGAGGAAAGCCGGGGAATGCTTTCCTCATTTAAGCGCAGCCCTCCAGCAGGAGTGTACGGTCAGGATATAGTAAATGCCATAGATCAATGCACTTAACAGTACAGCCGCCAGAACTGGAAGGTACTGGGACGGCGCATTGCCCAGAAGATTCTGCATCAGTCCGGCCTTGTATACCATTGATGCGAACAGGCAGTCCAGAAGTCCCAGCAGAAAGGGGATGATAAAAAAGGAGAGGACCTGCCTGCGGATAATCTGCCGGATCAGACGTTCCGGATATCCGATCTTGGCGAGGATCTCATAATCTGCCCTGGAATCGGCTGCCATGGATAGATTGTTAAAATACAGGATACTGCCCGCCGCGATAAAGAACAGAACGACCAGAAAGCCGATCAGCAGAAAGGTGGAGCTGTTGAGGTATAAAAGCTCATGAATCCTGTGAGAGTTCCCTTGCAGATACGGACTGCCACCCAGATAATCTGACAATGCCTGATAGAGGGCTTCGTTATTTTTTAGAGAGGGACCGTTCAGGCTGATGATGCTTGCATAAGGAGGCTGTCCTGTGCTGATTTTCTGATAAAGGAGATCATTCACCACCAGAGTGGAGGGGCTGTTTGCAAAGGAAATGGTATTATCCAGGGAGACCTGTTTCACCGTAACGGATTGTTCGGAACCTGGATACCGAAGCACATATTTCTGGTCTGTTTTTTCATCCGGCATATATTTCAGAAGGATGCACTCATTCTCCGAAAGACAGGGAAGATTTTCTGACACATCCGTGCGGTTCTGGGCTTCCAGTAATGCCCGGTACTGGGAAAGAGAAATGCATTCAAAGCCGGAGACCGCTTGATAAAGATCTGTGCGCAGAATCTTTACATCTGTGCTGCCGGAGGTATATTGTGCTGTTAGTTTGGCTACATCTTCCAGCTGTGTTTCATCTTCCAGCCGGAATTCTATTTCCGACGGGGCGATGCGGGACATGGCAGCGATCGGATAATACAGTGTCAGGGACATGACGCCTGAGACAGTCAGGGCTGCGGCAGACAACAGGGTCAGGATGATCAACGTTCTTGCGTTTGAGCGGATACGGTAGATAAAATTTGGGGCGGCGATAATATTTAAAGCCGTATAAAACCGGGATTTGCACTGCTTGCTCTTCTCTATGATATAAGGAAGAAAAGCAGCAATAAAAAGGACAGTACCGCTGACCACCAGAAACAAAGTAAGAAGCCCAGTCTGGTAAAACCCTGCCGTGATCCAGAAGGATTTTTTCCCGCGAAGGATATCGAGCGCCAGAAGGTAGCCGCCCAGGATCAGCAGAAATCCCAGGAGAGCCGGGAGCCTATGGGTATTTAATTTTTTTTCTGCATTTTTTTCGAAACGGATCAGATCCATCAGGGAAGTCTGGTACAGAAAAAAGCCGTTTGAGGCAGCCAGGACCAGAATAACGACAGATACAAATACGGCCGTTTTTACAATGGCGGAGCCGTCAAACAGAGGAATCTTTGAGTTATCTATGCCAAGGCGGAGAAGTTTCCCGATGGTAAAGACAATTCCTTTATGAGCCAGGGCGCCGGCCAGGATTCCGCAGACAAACGCGCTACAGCAGATCAGGATATTTTCCCGGGTCAAAAGAAACAAAACCCGGGATCTGCGGTATCCCAGCAGCGCGTAGATTCCCAGCTCTTTTGTCCTGCGGCGCAGAAAGAACCGGTTGGAATAGGTCATGTAGAAGATGACAAATACCATCAGAAAGACAGAGATGGTGCTGCACATGGTTTCGACTCTGCCGTCTGTGGACAGTTTTTCCAGCATGATCTGGTTGCCTGAAAAAGCTGTAAATGCAAAGAAAACAGTAATCACAAAGGCGACAGAAATAAAATAAAAACGTTTCATTTTGCTCCCTCCCATCTGGCGGTATCTGATCTGGCGATCTCTTTTACGATCAGTTCATAAAATGTCCGCCGGTCATGGCGGCCTTTCTTTAACTGCCAGGTGATGCGCCCGTCTTTAAAAATGAAGATGCGGTCGGCAAAGCTGGCCGCATACGGATCGTGGGTCACCATCAGGATCGTGGTACTTAGTGTACGGTTTGCTTCCTGCATAGTATGCAGAAGCTCCGTGGCCGAAGCAGAGTCCAGCGCGCCGGTAGGCTCATCAGCAAAAAGAACACTGGGATGCTTGATCACAGCCCTGGCGGCAGAAGCCCGCTGTTTCTGTCCGCCGGACAGCTCGCCAGGATATTTATCGAGCTGTGAGGCGATTCCAAAGCTTTCCGCCAGGCTTTGCACCTGTTTTTCTATTTTAGAGGGAGAAATTTTCAAAAGAGTAAGAGGGACAGAGATATTTTCCCGGATCGTCAGGCTGTCCAGTAGAAAATATTCCTGGAAAATAAAGCCCAGATGATCTCTGCGGAAATCAGCGGTCTGAGAGTCGCTTAATTGTTTCAGATTTACAGTTCCGATCCATACGTCTCCGCCGGTAGGCTTATCGATGGTGGACAGCACGTTCAAAAGCGTAGTCTTCCCAGAACCGGATGCCCCCATAATAGCGACAAATTCACCTTCTGCGATGTCGAAAGAGACCCGGTGGAGACTGGGAGTCGGATTTTTTGGGTATAATTTGGTTAGTTCTCTTGCGCGTAGTATGGTACTCATTGATGTGGCTCCTTTCTTTCATGTATAGGTACATGATAAGACGCATCAGGGAAAGCCGCATGAGTAATTCGCGCATAATTTTAACTTTTCTTCTCGGAAAGGAACAGCCCTGCCAGGGTAAGTGCAGTTCCGGCGCCGGTCATCCAGGTGAAGGGCTCGTGCAGGATCAGAACAGAAGCCGCCACGGTGATGACCGGGATCAGATAGATATAGACGCTGGTTTTCAGGACGCCAAGAACTTTTACGGCAAAATTCCATGTGGCAAAACATAAGGCAGATGCTCCAAGCCCCAGGAAAAGAATATTCAGAGAAGAAACCGGATCTGTAAATCTGGAAAGATCCAGCCGGAAATCAAACAGGAAGAGAGCAGGGATCATAAAGAGAATGCCGTAAAAGAATACTCTTCTGGTGGTCTGGATGGTGTGATAGCCATAGCTGGCAATCTTTCTGGTAAAAATAGAGTAGCAGGCCCAGCACAATGCGGCCAGAAGTGCCAGCAGGTCTCCCAGAGGATTGAGCTTCAGGGAAGTGCCGTTGAAGCTGATCAGAGCTATCCCGGCCATGGCGATGAGAAAGCCGATGAAGAAATTCTTCTGAAGCTTTTCTTCCTGTTTTAAAAATAAGTGCGATAAAATAGCGGTGAAGAATGGAGAAACGGATACCATTACTCCGACGTTGGAAGCCATGGTATAGGTAAGAGCGATATTTTCCATGAGATAATAAAGACATATGCCGAACAGCCCGGCTGCGGCAAATGTCAGCTCCTGATGGAGCGTGGTATGCCTCATCCTGTGCGGATAAACGATCAGAAGAGCGGCAAGCCCCAGGATAAAGCGGAAAAGTAAGATTTCTACCGGTTGAAAATCTTCCAGGAGCACCTTGGTAGAAATAAAGGTAGTGCCCCAGAACAGAATGGTGATAAATGCCGATAAATGCCCGGCTGCTTTTGCGTGTTCCATTGATATGTACCTCCGTCCCTCATTGTAACACCAACTATGGGGACGCGTAAACAGGGAAGGCAGAAGCGGGATTTAAGCTTCTGCCTTTTCCAGCATTTTGTCGGTAAATACCCTGGCGTGTTCTTCATCCAGGCTGTCAGGATGAGTCAGAGCTTCGTCAAAGTTCTGGATCATGTGATCCACCTGAGCAGTATTTTCGGCTGTCCGCATGGCTTCATATTTCTGCCGCACTTTCTGAGGCATCTTTCCCTGGCAGACGAAGGCTCCCAGATACTGGTTGTCGCTTTCGATCCAGGCACTCACATTTTTTTCAATGGTCTTATAGTATTCGGGAGAATTTCCCATGCCGCAGGTGGCAAATAAAGCAATCTGTTTTCCGCCAAGGGAGCTTAGTAAATCACTGACGGCCATGCTGCAGGTTCCGCGGTGTACGCAGAAACCGACAAAATAAATATTTGCTTCGGGAATGGTCTTGTCAGTGTTGATATCGATCAGATCCTTTGAAGTTCCAGGAAGACGTGCAAAGATTGCGGCAGCGATCTTTTTCGTGTTCCCGGAGTCGCTCTGATACAGAACCAGATAGTCTAACATAATGGCGCTTCCTTTCTATACATTAACTTTTTTTGATAAATGTGGCATTGCATTTCGGACACCGGATCTCGATGCGTCCCTTGCCTCTTGGAACCCGGATTTTCTGCCTGCAGACCGGGCATTTATAGATGTGGTGGGTTTTTCTCTGCTGCATCAGATTCTTCTGCCGCAGGAAAAAGGTCCGCAGACGGTAGGTTTTGTTCAGGTACCACTGGTTTTCAGAGGACCGCCTGTAAATATTCCGGGAGAACATCCGGAAATACGCATAAATGAGGCAGGCCCAGGACAGGGCGACCAGAACGAGGCTGTCAGTCCATCCGGCGATCAGCATGGCCGCCAGACCAACGATGACCAGGCATTTCCCAAGAGAGTCTATGCCATACCTTCCATACATGAACTGCATTAGTTTTTCTCTCAAAGTTTTCACACTCCTAAAATTAAATCTCATGATTTTAATCATAGAACATGTCTGGCGAAAGTCAATAAACTGCCGATAAAAAATATATAAAGTTTTCCGGTGATGTGATATAATTGCGGTAAATGAGGTCTGAAGTGATGGGAAGGAAGGAAAACGGATGGAAGAACTGACCAGATTGATCCGGGAAGACATGAAGCCGGCGCTTGGAGTGACAGAGCCGGGGGCCATTGCATTTGCGGTGGCCAGCGCGAAAAAATATACATCCGGTGAGGTGAAGCATATACGTGTGGCGTTAAATTCAGGTATGTATAAGAATGCGTTTACCTGTGGAATTCCGGGATCGTCTCGTTTTGGGAATCTGTATGCGGCAGCGCTCGGGGCTGTGGCCGCAGATCCACAGAAGGGGCTGGAGTCGCTGGACGGCATCAGCAGGGCGGATGATGAAAAGGCGGCTCAGATGGTGGAACAGGGAATGGTCGAGGCGGTACTGGATCATATCGGGTCTGAGATCACCATTGATGCTGTGGTCGAGACGGAGACGGATACCTGTGCGGTACACATCCGGGGAAGCCATACTAATATTGTGGAAATTGAAAAAAACGGGACGTGTATCTGGAGCGCCGGGCAGGAGCAAAAGAGCCTTCCGGAGGACCAGAAGACAGAAGAAGAGCCGTTAATCCACCGGTATTCCGTGCATGAGATCCTGGATTATGTCCGGCGCGTGCCGATCGGGGAAATTGACTTTATCCGGGAAGCGTTCTCTATGAATCTGGAGCTTTTAGAGGAAGGGCTGGAGTCCGGGAGAGCCGTGATCGCTGCGCAGCTTTTAAAGGAAAACGGCGGAGAGAAGATTTCCAATGACACTCTGAAAACGGCACAGCTCCTCTGTAATGGTGCGATAGAGGCACGGGTGCTGGGACTTAGCCGTCCGGCCATGAGTATTACAGGCAGCGGAGCCCATGGGATTATCGCTACGATGCCTCTCTATGCCTGCTGGCAGGTAGAGGGGGCTGGAGAAGAGACGCTTCTTCGGGCTGCGGCACTTAGTTATCTGATCACCATGTATATCAAGGAATATTCCGGCAGGCTGTCTGCATTCTGCGGATGTGGGATTGCGGCAGGCACAGGGATGGCCTGTGGCCTGGCTTTTATGAGAGGGGCAGATGAGGAAGCGATTGAAAGGGTGATCCGAAATATGGCGAGCGGGCTGACCGGCATGATCTGTGACGGTGGGAATCACGGATGCGCGATGAAGGGGATCGTTGCCGTGGATGCGGCGTTCCGGTCGGTAGATCTGGCACTTCAAAAGATCAGCATCGAGGCGATCCACGGAATCAATGGAAAGACTCCGGAGGACACCATGCGCTATATGGGACTGATCGCTTCGCCTGGTATGACCGGTACAGAAAAAACGATTGTAGACATCATGGAGCAGAAGAACTAGAAAGGACAATATGGCGGAAAAGAAATATCACAGAGGAAGAAAGAAAGCAAAGAAAAAGAGCAGTCTGATTCTGAATCTGATACTGGTGCTGGCCCTGATTGTGTTTGCAGTGTCAGCATTTCAGCTGTTCCAGATTATAAAAGGATATCTGGATGGAAGAAGTGAATATGAACAGGTCAGAGAGCTGGCAATCGAGAACGCTGGCGGAGACGGAGAGGATGAGGGGCAGTTCCGGGTGAATTTTGATGAGCTTCTCGCTGTCAATCCGGATACCATCGGCTGGATCCGGTTTTCGCCGGAGCCGTCGGAGATTAATTATCCTGTTGTTCAGGGAAAGGATAATGAGGAATATCTGCACAGGACATTTTCGGCAAATGAAAATACACTTGGAGCTATTTTCCTGAATGTTGGGAATAGCCCGGATTTTTCGGACAGAAATTCTATCATTTATGGACACCGGATGAGGGACGGCTCGATGTTCCGGCATCTGCAGGACTATGAGGAACAGTCTTTCTATGAGAGCAATCCGTACTTTTATATCTATACGCCGGATGGAAGAGAGATTACCTATCATATCTATTCGGCAGGTCAGGTGGAAGATACATCGGATACGTATCTGACCTCCTTTGCATCAGATGAAGACTATCAGGCATTTCTGGATATGACAAAAGAGACGGCCCTGTATGATACGGGCGTGGAAGTGACGACTGACGATACGATCGTCACGTTATCCACCTGCACCAGCGCCAGTGATGAACACCGGTTTGTTGTGCGCGGGGTGAAGGAGAGTGAGGTGAATCAAAGCGAGTGATGAAAAAGGAATATATATATGAAGTGGGCGATATCGTAACACTGAAAAAGCCCCATCCCTGCGGAAGCAGAGAATGGGAGATTCTAAGAGTCGGGGCGGATTTCCGGCTGAAGTGTCAGGGCTGCGGTCATCAGATTATGATCGCGCGCCGTATCGTGGAGAAAAATACGAAAGATTTGAAGAAAAAGGCTTGAAACGGGCACCAGAATATGTTATCATAGTAAACCGTGATACATGAATTCTGTCGGGAAATATCCGGCAGAAATCCTTGCTCCCACTAAGATATACGGGGGCCAAAAGACCAGAAGGAGGTGCAGATGACGATGAACAAATATGAATTAGCGGTTGTTGTCAGTGCAAAAATCGAAGATGACGAAAGAGCACAGGTAATCGAAAGAGTAAAAGCTTTAGTAGAGCGTTTCGGCGGCCAGATCTCTGACGTTGATGAATGGGGTAAGAAGAAATTAGCTTACGAGATTCAGAAGATGAAAGAAGCATACTACTATTTCATCCACTTCGAGGCTGATGCTACAGTTCCAGGCGAGATCGAACAGAGAATCCGCATCATGGACAACGTAATCAGATATTTATGCGTTAGACAGGAAGCATAAGCAGGAAGTAGAGGTAAGATATGAATAAAGTAATTTTGATGGGACGCTTAACAAGAGACCCGGAAATCCGGTATTCACAGGGAGATAATCCGACAGCGGTTGCAAGATATACGCTTGCAGTGGACAGACGGTTCCGCCGCGGAGGAGACGGTGACCAGACGGCAGACTTTATCGGATGCGTTGCATTTGGAAGAAGCGCTGAGTTTGCGGAGAAGTATTTCCGCCAGGGCCTGAAGATCATTGTGACCGGACGGATTCAGACAGGAAGCTATACCAACAGAGATGGTCAGAAAGTCTACACCACAGATGTGGTAGTGGAGGATCAGGAGTTCGCAGAGAGCAAGTCTGTCAGCGATGCCAACATGGGAAGTTTCCATTCGGCGGCCCCTTCACCGGCTCCGGCGCCGGCAGCTGATGCTGGAGACGGCTTCATGAATATTCCGGATGGAATTGATGAAGAATTACCATTTAACTAGAGCACTTGGCGAATGCGAGTGTAAACGAAGCATGAGCTTAGTGCGAAGTTAGTTCTTTTTCTTTAGCGAGGTAATTTCGAGCGTTAGGAAAAAGAACTTCATTGTATGAAAAGAAAGGAGAGTCAAATCATGGCTTACGATAAAGCAGCTCGTCCGGAAGGCGGCTTCAAGAGAAGACCAGGCGGACGCAGAAGAAAAAAAGTTTGTGTATTCTGTGGCAAGGAAAACAACGAGATCGATTACAAGGATGTAGCTAAGTTAAGAAAATACATCTCTGAAAGAGGAAAGATCCTTCCGAGAAGAATCACAGGAAACTGTGCAAAACATCAGAGAGCGCTGACTGTTGCAATCAAGAGAGCACGTCACATCGCACTGATGCCATACGTACAGGAGTAATTTAATTAGTCGCGTATGAATGAAAAGCCTTTAAGTACTGAAAAAGCAGTACTTGAAGGCTTTTTGATTGGGGACGTACACCAACGCAAAAGGTGTACGTCCCCAATCGCGTTCCGGGGTGTCCCTTTTGTGTTTTGCCCTGTCCCTAAGTGGACGATTAGTCAATTTTTTTGCACATTCGTGGGAATAGATTTGCACAATCTTGTTTTTGAAAATCCTTTTTGATACTATGGGTTCAAGATTGCAATAGAAATGAAAGAGAGGGAAAGCCTGTGGATGTGGAAATCCTTGGGAACAGCCAGGAGCTGGAGCATGTAGAGCCGTTTCGGGTGGAGACGCTTCTGTGGGGGACAAAAAAGATTCCGGAGACTTACGGGTATCTGGGATATGTGCCGGAGGACGGATTCTATCTGAAGATGGTATGCCGGGAAAAAGATCCGTTGAGGACATATATTGCCGATCAGGATCCGGTGTATCAGGACAGTGCGATGGAAGCGTTCTTCTTGTTTGATTCGGTAAAAGAGAGGGAAGGACTGCCGCTTTACGTGAATTTTGAAGTCAATGCCAATGGAGCGCTGCTTGCAGCTTATGGAAAGGAACGTGTCTACCGCTCTTATTTTTCAAAGGAAGAAATGAAAGAATTTGAATGCAGAGCGCAGATTGATCCGGACAGCTGGAATATAACACTCAGAATTCCTCTGAAGATCCTGGAGAAGATCTATGGACCACTGGAGCTGGGGGAGGGAAGCGTGTTCCACTGTAATTTTTACAAGATTTCCGAGACGGCATCCTGCGAGCACTATGCGTCCTATTCGCCGGTGCTGACAGAGACGCCAAGCTTTCATCTCCCGGAATTTTTTGCATCGGCAAAACTTGTCAGAAGAGAGGTATAAGGAGGTAATCAGATGAGAATCTATGAGGTAAAAGATTATGACGCCATGAGCAGAAAAGCGGCCAATATTATTTCGGCGCAGGTGATCCTGAAGCCGGACTGTGTCCTGGGGCTGGCCACTGGATCTACACCTGTGGGGACCTACCGCCAGCTGGTAGAATGGTATAAAAAAGGGGACCTGGATTTTTCAGAGGTCCACACGGTAAATCTGGATGAGTATAAAGGCCTGCCGGCAGATAACGACCAGAGCTATTATTATTTTATGCACGAGAATCTCTTTGATAAGGTCAACATCAAAGCAGAAAACACAAACCTTCCAAACGGCATGGAAGCTGATGCCGAGAAGGAATGCAGAAGATATGAGGAGCTGATCCGTTCTCTCGGCGGAGTGGATCTGCAGCTCCTGGGACTGGGACACAACGGACACATCGGATTTAATGAGCCGTCCCAGGCCTTTGACAAAGAGACACACTGCGTAGACCTGCAGGAGCGCACCATTGAGGCCAATAAGAGATTCTTTGCATCTGCGGCGGATGTTCCGCGTCAGGCATATACCATGGGAATCGGGACCATCATGAGAGCAAAGAAGATCCTGGTGGTAGTCAGCGGTGAAGATAAGGCAGAAACGGTGGCAAAGGCCTTCTTCGGGCCAGTAACTCCTGAAGTCCCGGCATCCATCCTTCAGCTGCATCCGGATGTGACGGTGGTGGCAGATCAGGCGGCGCTTTCTAAGGCTCCCCGTTAAAACGGCCTTCTGCCATGGCTTTGATGGAGGAAGCATACTCCGTAGGAGTCATGCCGGTGGTCTTTTTAAACTGACGTGAAAAATAGTGGATCGACGTGTAGCCAAGGTGTTCGGAAATCTGGGTAAAATTCATCCGGTTTGTCCGAATCATTTCCTTGGCTGCATTGATTTTCATGTGTGAAAAATACTCGATGATCCCCAGGCCGCATCGTTCTTTAAATAGCTTCTGGAGCTGGGAGCGGCCGATGATATTGTCTTTGCAGATCTGTTCGATCGTCACATGACTGTTCAGGTGCTGTTCCAGATATTCGATGATCTGCCGCAATGTCTCCATATCATTTCTTTCTTTTGTGCTCTTTGGCGATTCCGGCGATAATTCCTTCGGCGACATGGAAGGCTGGCTGTACCTGCGGATCAGGTGGATCAGAAAATGCTCCAGATACAGGCGGATCATCTGCTGTGCGCCGAACATATCCGTTTTTTTCAGGGGCATATTCTGAAGATAAGGGTCATCCAGCCGACAGTCAAAGCACCATCTTGCCTCGGCGATGATACCGGCAAGAAGGCTGTGCTCTGTCTTATCGATCTTGAAATATTTTTTTCGGAAAAACTGCATGGCTTCGCCCTGGCAGTCAAAAGAAGCTACCATCAGGTTCGGGGCGATCTGGCCGGTGGCCCTGACAGCATGAAATTCGTTGGGCGGATGGAACAACAGATCTCCCTTCTTTAGAATCAGGTGCTCGTCGCCGGCCGTAACCTCCACTTCTCCCTTGTCTACGCAGATAAACTCCCAGAAATCATGAGATTCCCCGTCAAAAGAAAAGTTGTTCATGTATTCAAAATAATGGATACTGAAAATTTTATCGATGGAGATGGAACTCTCCAGATGGATTCCGTTGTAGCTCACTGTGTTCTCCTTTTTTTAACTTATCGTGTCTTTGAGACTATCATACTCTATTCTTTGCAGGAAATCAAAGAAAAAGATGGAAAATAGTGCAAATCAAAGATAAAATAGTATAAAGAATATTTAAGCAATGTCAACTACAATAAAAACAGACGGTAAATTGTTAAAGGAGGATGCGCAAAATGAACAAACCAGTATTAGTGATCATGGCAGCAGGTATGGGAAGCCGTTACGGCGGTCTCAAGCAGATCGATCCGGTGGACAACGAAGGGCATATCATTATGGATTTTTCCATGTTTGATGCAAAGCGCGCGGGATTTGAAAAGGTAATCTTCATCATCAAAAAAGAAAACGAGGCAGATTTCAAAGAAGCGGTAGGCGACCGGATGGCAAAATACATGGAAGTGTCCTATGCATATCAGGAACTTTCTAATATCCCGGAAGGTTTTGAGGTACCGGAAGGCCGTGTGAAGCCATGGGGAACGGCTCACGCAGTCTTAAGCTGTATCGACCAGATCGATGGGCCTTTTGCAGTCATCAATGCCGATGACTACTATGGTCAGGAAGCTTTCCGGCTGATCTATGATTATCTGTCCGCCCACCAGGACGATGACAAGTACCGTTACACAATGGTGGGGTATCACTTGGGGAATACAGTGACAGACAATGGACATGTGGCCCGTGGGATCTGTGATATGAATGCAGACGGAGAACTGGTGTCTATCCACGAAAGAACCAGAATCGAAAAACGCGACGGGGGAATCGCGTTTACCGAGGACGACGGAGAGACCTGGATCTTTGTGCCGGCAGACACCACAGTTTCCATGAATATGTGGGGATTTACCAGAAGCATCTTAAAGGAGATCAAAGAAGGGTTCCCGGCATTCCTTGAAAAGGGATTAAAAGAAAATCCGATGAAATGTGAATATTTCCTGCCGGCAGTTGTCAGCAGCCTGGTGGAGAAGGATCAGGCATCGGTCGCAGTACTGAAGTCTGCGGATAAATGGTATGGTGTGACATATAAAGAGGATAAACCCGTTGTAGTTGCAGCACTGCAGAAGATGAAGGATGACGGTCTGTATCCGGCGCATTTGTGGGAGGGGAAATAAGAATGAAGCCTGTAACACATGAACAGAAAAATGAAGCAATCGCAAACTTTCGGTTTGAGGGGATCCTGATCAGTGAAGATCCTTATGGAAGCGGACATATCAATGATACCTTCCTGCTGGTGTTTGATATTGCTGAGATGGGACAGATCAAAGTCATCCTGCAGAGAATGAATAAGGATGTCTTCTCCAATCCGGTGGAACTGATGGAAAATATCACCGGAGTAACCTCTTATCTGCGCGAAAGAATCATCGAAAACGGCGGAGACCCGGAGAGAGAAACGCTGAATGTGATCCCGGCGGTAGATGGGAAATCATATTATAAAGATTCCGAAGGAGACTACTGGCGTGCCTATAAGTTTATCACAGATGCCACCAGCTATGACCAGGTGGAAAAGCCGGAGGATTTTTATCAGAGCGCCGTGGCTTTTGGAAACTTCCAGCGCCTTCTGGCAGATTATCCGGCCAGAACATTGCATGAGACGATCAAGGGCTTTCATGATACCAAGGCAAGATTTGAGGTGTTCAAAAAAGCTGTAGAAGAAGACGTGATGGGAAGAGCTGCATCTGTTAAGAAGGAGATTCAGTTTGTACTGGATCGGGAAGACGTGGCAGACTATCTGTGTGACCTTCTGGCAAATGGAGAAATTCCGCTGCGTGTTACGCATAATGATACGAAGCTGAACAATATCATGATCGACAACAAGACGGGCAAAGGAATCTGTGTCATTGACCTGGACACTGTCATGCCTGGACTGGCTGTGCATGATTTTGGAGATTCTATCCGGTTCGGAGCCAGCACGGCGGCAGAAGATGAACAGGATCTTTCCAAGGTGTCCTGCAGCATGGAGCTGTTTGAGCTGTATGCCAAAGGATATATTGAAGGATGCGGCGGCAGACTGACAGATAAAGAGATCGACCTGCTTCCAATGGGAGCCAAGACCATGACCTATGAGTGTGGGATGAGGTTCCTGACAGACTACCTTCAGGGAGATACATATTTCAAGATCCACAGAGAAGGCCATAATCTGGACCGTTGCAGAACACAGTTCAAGCTGGTTGAAGATATGGAACAGAAGTGGTATACTATGAACGAAATCGTAAAAAAACTGAAGGAAAGCTAGGAGGTATCCAAAATGGCAAAAATACTGATCACAGGCGGCGCCGGGTATATAGGAAGCCACACTGCACTGGAGCTTTTAAATGAAGGATATGAAGTCGTAGTCTACGACAATCTCTGTAATTCTTCCGAAGAGTCCTTAAGAAGAGTTCAGGAACTGACCGGAAAGACGATCAAGTTTTATGAAGGCGATGTCCTGGATGCAGATTCCCTGGAAGCAATGTTCCGGGCGGAGAACGTGGATGCAGTCATTCACTGTGCGGCTTTGAAGGCAGTAGGAGAGTCTGTACAGAAGCCTCTTGAGTATTATAAGAATAACATTACAGGGACACTGACTTTGATGGATGTGATGAACCGTGTGGGCGTAAAGAACATTGTGTTCAGTTCTTCTGCCACTGTTTATGGAAGTCCGGAAGAGATGCCGATCACAGAGTCCTGCCCGAAGGGACAGTGTACCAATCCTTACGGATGGACCAAATCCATGATGGAGCAGATCATGACAGATGTCCAGAAGGCAAATCCGGACTGGAATGTGATACTTCTTCGTTACTTCAATCCGGTAGGAGCTCACAAGAGCGGACGGATCGGCGAGGACCCGAAGGGAATCCCGAACAATCTGATGCCTTATATCTCTCAGGTAGCGGTAGGAAAACTGGAAAAGCTGGGAGTATTCGGCGATGACTATAATACCCCGGACGGAACGGGCGTAAGAGATTATATCCATGTGGTAGATCTGGCGATCGGACATGTGAAGGCAATCAATTACATATTTACCAATCCGGGCCTGGACGTGATCAATCTGGGAACTGGTACCGGATACTCTGTACTGGATATGGTGAAAGCATTCTCCAAGGCCTGTGGAAAAGAGATCCCGTACGAGATCAAGCCAAGACGTGCCGGCGATATTGACATGTGCTATGCAGATCCGTCCAAGGCACTGAAGGTGCTTGGCTGGAAGGCAGAGCGTGGACTGGACGAGATGTGTGAGGATACCTGGAGATGGCAGTCACAGAATCCGAACGGCTATAACGAGGCATAAAAAGAGAGATAGAATCGTGAAAAGACGGCATTTTTCAGCAAAAAATGCCGTCTTTTCTTTTATACGGAAAAGTGGTATAATCATGCATAGGTATGAGCCGGAGGATGAAACTATGTCAGAAAAGCAAAAACAA
Source organism: uncultured Lachnospiraceae bacterium (assembly GCA_900553355.1). Classification (GTDB taxonomy): domain Bacteria; phylum Bacillota; class Clostridia; order Lachnospirales; family Lachnospiraceae; genus Merdimonas. Next base: position 4,699 of record USDK01000039.1, on the reverse strand, counting down.
AAGGTTCGTTTAAAAGGACAGCTGAGGCTGTATATGCAGCTTCCGGCTGTGATGACGGTTCTGCTTGCGGTGCTGAATGTCTGGATTTACCGGATGGACCGGCGTGCAGGGCTTCTGATGCTGATGTTTATCGTCATCTATATCTTTATGGTAGGCTATCTGTACATCTACAGCAAGTCCATTATCATGAAGGATCTGGTAGAATTTGCCGCACAGTATGGCATTGTACAGAATGTCCTGTTAAAGGAGCTGGCGATTCCCTATGCGATCCTGCTGGATGATGGAAAAGCTGTGTGGATGAATGCTCAGTTTGAGCGTGTACTGGGCGGAAAACCAAAAGGGGACGCCTATATCAGCAAGTACATCCCAGAGCTGAATGTCAGTATTTTCCCGAAGCAGGAAGGCGATATCGTTGAGATGGACGTCTACTGTGATGATAAGGAGTACCGGGCAGAACTGCGAAGAGTGTCGGTAGAGGGATTCAGTGAGACAGAGCGGCTTCTGCAGATGCCCGAAGAAAGGGAGTATTTTATCGCGGTCTATCTGCAGGATGTGACAGAGCTGAACCGGTATATCAGGGAGAATGAAGAGCAGCGTCTGGTGGCAGGGCTTATCTATATTGATAATTATGATGAAGTGGTGGACAGTGTAGAGGAAGTGCGCCAGTCGCTTCTGATGGCCCTGGTAGACAGGAAGATCAACCAGTATATCGCAAAGGTAGACGGAATCGTAAAAAAGATGGAGAACGACAAGTACTTCATCGTAATCAAGAAGCAGTATTTCAAGGAGCTGGAAGAAGATAAGTTTTCATTGCTGGAAGATGTTAAGTCCGTCAATATCGGAAACGGGATTCCGGCCACCTTGAGTATCGGACTGGGCTTAAGTACCGTATCCTATGCCCAGAGTTATAACTATGCCAGAGTAGCCATTGACCTTGCACTGGCCCGCGGAGGCGATCAGGCGGTCATCAAGGACTGTAACGGCATTACCTATTTTGGCGGAAAGCGTGAACAGACATCCAAGAATACCCGTGTGAAGGCAAGGGTGAAAGCGGAGGCGCTCCGTGAGTTTATCACTGTCAAGGACAAGATCTTTGTCATGGGGCATAAGCTGACGGATGTGGATGCATTCGGCGCAGCGATCGGAATCTACCGCGCGGCTGCGGCTCTGGAAAAGAATGCACATATCGTGATCAATGAGATATCAGCGTCTCTTCGTCCGCTTTATGAATGCTATGAAAAGGATCCGTCCTATCCGGATGATCTGTTTTTGACATCGGCTGAAGCCATTCCTATGGTAGATGAAGAATCCATGGTCATCGTGGTGGATACCAACCGTCCGCAGATGACTGAGTGCGAGGAACTTCTGAAAAAGACGAAGACGATCGTGGTGCTGGATCATCACAGGCAGAGCAGTGACAACATCGACAACGCTCTGCTGTCCTATATTGAGCCCTATGCTTCTTCGTCCTGTGAGATGGTATCAGAGGTCCTGCAGTATATTGTGGATGATATTAAGATCCCGAAGCTGGAGGCAAGCAGCCTGTATGCAGGAATCATGATCGATACCAACAACTTTGTAAACCGGACAGGAGTGCGTACTTTTGAGGCGGCGGCATTTTTAAGAAGATGTGGAGCCGACATTACGCTGGTGCGCAAGATGCTCCGCGACGATATGGATGCCTACCGGGCAAAAGCGGAGATCATCAGCAATGCAGAAGTGTTCCATGAAAAATTTGCAATCGCCACAGGACAGAATCTGACGATCGAAAGTCCTACCATCATCGGCGCTCAGGCGGCGGATGAACTGCTGGATATCAACGGGATCAAGGCGTCCTTTGTCCTGACGGAGTATAATGGAAGGATTTATGTCAGCGCCAGGTCTATTGATGAGGTCAACGTACAGATTATCATGGAACGTTTCGGCGGCGGCGGTCATATGAACGCGTCCGGCGCCCAGTTTGACCACACAGACATGGAAAAGGCTGTGGAGGACTTAAAGCGTGTGCTGGATGAAATGATAGAAGGAGGAGATATTTAATCATGAAGGTTATTTTGACGGAAGATATAAAATCACTTGGGAAAAAGGGAGACATCGTAGAAGTCAGCGATGGATATGCAAGAAACTTTATTCTCAAGAAAAAGAAAGGCCTGGAGGCCAATAATAAAAATCTGAATGATCTGAAGCTGAAAAAGGCAAATGACGATAAAGTGGCGCAGGAGCACTATGAGGCGGCACAGGAGCTTGGAAAACAGATCGAAGCCGGACAGATCAAGGTGTCTATCAAGATGGGAGAAGGCGGAAAGGCATTCGGTTCTGTTTCTTCCAAGGAAATCGCGGAAGAGACGAAAAAGCAGATGGGGCTGGAAATCGACAAGAAGAAGGTTCAGCTGAAGGAGGCCATTAAGGTTCCGGGAACTCATATCGTGCCGATCAAGCTTCATCCGAAGGTAACAGCCAAGCTGAAGGTTCTGGTAGCCGAAGAAGCATAGGGAGGAAGAATATATGGAAGAAGCACTCATCAAAAGAGTGATGCCCCATAGTATAGAAGCAGAACAGTCCGTCGTCGGCGCAATGCTGATGGATAAGGATGCGATCACTGCCGCGTCAGAAATGATCAGTGGCAGTGATTTTTATCAGAGCGCCTATGGAATCATCTTTGACTCCATGGTGGAGCTGTTTAATGAGGGAAAACCGGTGGATCTGATCACGCTGCAGGAGCGGCTCAGAGAGAAGGATGTGCCGGCGGAGATCGCAAGCCTGGAATTTGTCCGGGATCTGGTCGCAGCGGTGCCTACGTCGGCCAATGTGAAGTACTACGCCCAGATTGTGGCAGATAAGGCGATGATGCGCCGCCTGATCAAGTTAAATGAAGAGATCGAGAACGTCTGCTATGCAGGGAAGGAGCCGCTGGAGGCGGTGCTTGAGAAGACGGAAAAGTCGGTGTTTGAGCTGCTGCAGCGGAGAAATACCGGGGAATACGTGCCTATCAGAGAAGTGGTGTTAAACGCACTGGACCGGATCGAAAAGGCCTCCAAGAGCAAGGGGACCGTAACCGGGATCCCTACAGGCTTTATTGATCTGGATTATAAGTTATCCGGGCTTCAGCCGTCGGACCTGATCCTGGTGGCAGCCAGGCCTTCTATGGGGAAAACGGCATTTGTGCTGAATATTGCCCAGTATGTAGCGTTTAAAAAGGATAAAAGCGTTGCTATCTTCAGTCTGGAGATGTCAAAAGAACAGCTGGTAAACCGACTGTTCTCCCTGGAGTCACAGGTGGACGCCCAGGCACTCCGTACAGGTAACATGAAGGATTCCGACTGGGAGAAGCTGATCGAAGGAGCGGGGATCATCGGACAGTCAAAGCTGATCATCGATGATACGCCCGGAATCTCGGTGTCGGAGCTTCGTTCCAAGTGCCGGAAATATAAGCTGGAAAATGATCTGGATCTGATCATCATCGACTACCTGCAGCTGATGACAGGAAGTGTGGGCAGAAGTTCAGAGTCCAGACAGCAGGAGATTTCCGAAATATCCAGATCCTTAAAAGGGCTGGCAAGAGAGCTGAATGTGCCGGTGATCGCCCTGTCACAGCTCTCCCGTGCGGTGGAGAGCCGTCCGGATAAGCGCCCGATGCTGTCGGACCTACGAGAGTCCGGTGCCATCGAGCAGGATGCGGACGTGGTAATGTTCATTTACAGGGATGAATATTATAACAAGGATTCTGAATATAAAAAGCAGGCCGAGATCATTATTGCCAAACAAAGAAACGGTCCTGTGGGGACCGTTCATCTGGCCTGGCTGGGTGAGTATACAAAGTTTGCAAATCTAAGCAGGCAGGATTAATTTTTTCAGCCTGGAAATGGGACCAGACTCCGCGGCAGACTTCCGGTAGGATTGCTGCTGGCGGATGAGCTGGTCCAGTTTTTTAAATTCCTCTTCCTGCTGCCGTTCTTTGGCGTCCAGGAGGAAGGACATTTCTTTGCTGAACATGGATAGGAGTACCTCGTTGTTATTTTCCAGCATCCGCTTGATGTAGAGCTGCTCTCTGGTCCGGCGGATATCGGGGATCAGGGCCTTCAGCTCGGCAAAAGGGACTCCCTGCTCGTACAATTCTTTGATACAGCCGTAGAGGCGTTCATCGTCTTTTGTCTCTCGTTTTAACTGATCTAACGCATGATTACTCATCTGTCAATACCCCCTTATTAATAGATCTGTTTCTTCAGGCGCCTTCATCATAGCATACTTTTTCTGCAGAAAAAGGGGAAACCGGTCGGACAGATAAAAAAGAGACTGCTGCACAATGCGTAGCTGCATTTGTGTAACAGTCTCTTTTTTGAATCATATCTGATATGGATTAGCCCTCGGAGATAGCTCCTGTTGGACACTGAGCAGCACAAGCGCCACAGTCAACACAGGCATCCGCATCGATTTCATAATGTTCTGCGCCCTGGGAGATTGCTCCAACTGGACATTCAGCTTCGCAAGCGCCGCAGCTTACGCATTCATCACTAATTACATGTGCCATGATATGTACCCTCCTTTTATGATGTTGACAGGCATAGAGCCTGTCTTTTTTTGTTTATCCCTATCATAATACAAACGGAAAAAATATACAAGAGCGGAGCAAAAAATAACTGATATGTACGAAATTAAATCCAAGAACAAAAAATTATTATAAATTATATATGTCTTTTTG
>USDK01000038.1 GCA_900553355.1 uncultured Lachnospiraceae bacterium | reverse complement strand
ATAAACTTGAAAAAAACGGAATTAATGTTACTATAAGAAGGGAAAGAGGCTCTGACATAGACGGAGCCTGTGGACAGCTGCGCAGAAAATACGCGGCTGATTATGAAGGAGAAACAGATGAAACTATATGCAATGACTGACGTGGGGAGAAAGCGTGAAGTCAACCAGGATTACGTATATGTGACGGATCAGCCGGTAGGGCCGTTTCCGAATTTTCTCGCAGTGGCAGACGGAATGGGCGGACATAAGGCGGGAGATTTTGCGTCAAAGTATACGGTAAATACAGTACTGGAAGAATTAAAAAAGACACCTCTGGATAAGCCTGAAGAGATTTTGCGTAATATTGTCAGCATTGCAAATCATAAGCTGATCGAGGTGGCAGCGACGGATGTGAAGCTGGAAGGAATGGGAACCACGCTGGTGGCAGGCACGATCGTTGGAAATACGTTGTATTTTGCGAATGTGGGAGACAGCAGGCTCTATCTGATCAATGAAAAGATCCGCCAGATATCGAAGGATCATTCCCTGGTAGAAGAAATGGTGCGTCTTGGCGGGATCAAGGCGGAAGAGGCAAAGAATCATCCGGATAAAAATATTATCACACGGGCGATCGGCGTGAAGGAAGATGTAGAGGCTGACATCTATGAATACCGGCTGAAAAAGGGCGATGTGATCCTGATGTGTACAGACGGACTCAGCAACATGGTTGAGGACGAGGACATGTTTGACATCGTCAAAGGAGCAAGGGACGTGGTGGAAGCAGTAGAGATGCTGATCGAAAAGGCGAACAGCAATGGCGGAAGAGATAATATAGGGGTTGTGTTAGCGGAACCGCTTTCGGATGAGGTGAGTGTATGGTAAAAGATGGTATTGTGCTGGGAAAACGATATGAGGTGCTGAGTAAGATCGGAGCAGGCGGCATGGCTGATGTATACAAAGGCCGTGATCAGATGCTGAACCGGTATGTAGCGATCAAAGTGCTGAAAAAGGAGTTCCGGGAGGATGAAGATTTTGTCCGGAAGTTCCGTTCAGAGGCGCAGGCGGCCGCGGGCCTTCTGCACCCGAATGTCGTAAATGTATATGATGTAGGAGAAGACAGGGGCCTTTACTATATGGTCATGGAACTGGTGGAAGGTATTACCCTGAAGGAATATATCGAAAAAAAGGGCAGGCTGTCGCACAAAGAAGTGATCAGTATTGCCATTCAGATGTGCGCAGGTATCGGCGCGGCCCATGCGGCGGGCATTATTCACAGAGATATCAAGCCGCAGAATATCATTATTTCCAAGGAAGGAAAAGTAAAGGTTACAGACTTTGGGATCGCAAAGGCTGTGACTTCTAATACGATCAGTACCAATGCGATGGGATCGGTGCATTATACGTCTCCGGAACAGGCCAGGGGCGGATTCAGCGACCAGAAGAGCGATATTTATTCCATTGGTATTACCCTGTATGAGATGGTGACCGGGCAAGTGCCGTTTGACGGAGATTCTACGGTATCTGTGGCGATCAAGCATCTTCAGGAGGAGATCACGCCTCCGTCGGAGCTGGTTTCGGACATCCCGTACAGTCTTGAACAGATTATATTAAAATGTACCCAGAAAAATGCTGAGAGGCGTTATCCGAATACGGATGAACTGATCCAGGATCTGAAGCGCTCGCTGGTAGATCCTGACGGTGATTTTGTCGTAATCCCACCTCTGGGAAATGCGGATACCGTAATCATCACGGATGAGGAACTGGATGAGATCCAGAACTCTTATGAAGATGATGACGAGTATGATAGCGATGAATACGATGAAGATGACGATGAGTACGATGAAGATGATGAGTACGATGACGATGAGTATGATGATGAGAAACAGGGAAAAGGTGCAGATGAAGTCAATCCAAGGATGAAAAAGATCACCCGGATCCTGACCATTGTGGTGGCCGTCATTATAGCGTTTATCGTGATTTTTGCCATCGGCCGAGCGGCAGGTATCTTTTCTGTGGGACCGGGGAAAAAGCCGGATACAGAAAATACAGTAACGGTGCCGAATGTTGTGGGTATGACAGAAGATAAGGCAAAGGAAACGCTGAATAATAAAAAACTGGGATTTAAGGTGGTTTCCAGGGAAGAGTCGAAGAAATATGAGGAAGGCACTGTATCTGAACAGAAGACAGAGGCCGGTGAAAAGGTAAAGAAAAATACGACAATCGAGGTAGTCGTAAGCTCCGGCCTGGTGGGAGACAGTATTAAGGTGCCGGATGTCAGCGGCATGACGGAGGACGAGGCCCAGAGTGCTCTGGAAGACGCCGGGTTTAAGAATATTTCTTCTGAATTCAGCTATAGCGACAGTGTTCCAAGCGGACAGGTCATTGGTACGACTCCGGAGGCAAATGCGGAGGCGACAGAAGATACAGAGATTGTCATGCAGGTCAGCAAAGGTGCAGAGAAAAAGACGGTTCCAAATGTGGTAGGGCAGGCAGATGCAGATGCCCAGAATGCGATCAAGAATGCAGGACTGACTATTGGAACTGTGACTTATGATTACAGTGACAGTGTGGCACAGGGAATCGTTATTTCCCAGAGTGTGGAGGGCGGAAAGAAGGTAAGCGCCGGGACGACTGTGGATCTTGTGATCAGTAACGGACCGGAGCCGGCAGCAAAGGTAAATGTTCCGCCGGTGACAGGAACATCCCTGAATAATGCAAGACAGCTGATCCAGAGCGCGGGACTGAGCGTAGGAAATGTATCGTATCAGTACAGCAACAGTGTGGCGGCAGGAAGTGTCATCAGCTGTAATCCGGGTGTTGGAAGCAGCGTGGACGAAGGAACGTCTGTAAGCCTGGTAGTGAGCAATGGACCGGAGCAGACAAATCCGGATCCAGGAACCAGTACAGATGATTCAGATGGAGAGACAGACTGATACATGAAGGGAAAGATTGTAAAAGGAATTGCCGGATTCTACTACGTAGATGTAGTAGAATCCGGTGTTTATGAATGTAAGGCAAAAGGAGCATTCCGCAGAGAGAAAAGGAAACCTCTTGTGGGAGACGATGTGGAGATTGAAGTGCTGGATGAGACGGATATGGAAGGTAACATTACCGAAATCCTTCCAAGAAAAAATGAACTGATCCGTCCGGCTGTAGCCAATGTAGACCAGGCCCTGGTGGTATTTGCTGTGGCAAAGCCGGATCCGCATCTTCATCTTCTGGACCGTTTTCTTGTTATGATGGAGAGTAAGGAGATTCCTGTGATCCTGTGTTTTAATAAGGACGATCTGGGAACCAGAGAGCAGATTGAAACGCTCCAGGATATCTACAAAAATTGTGGGTGCAGGCTGATATTTTCCAGTGCAAAAGAGGATCGGAATGTAGAAGAGATCAAGGAAATGCTGAAGGGAAAAACGACAGTGATCGCAGGACCTTCCGGAGTGGGCAAATCTTCCCTGATCAATCTTCTGCAGCCGGAAGCAAACATGGAAACAGGTTCTATCAGCACAAAGATTGAAAGAGGAAGACACACCACAAGACATTCAGAGTTGTTTTCTGTGGGAAAAGATTCCTATATCATGGATACGCCGGGATTCAGCTCTTTGTATGTGGGTGATTTTGAAAAAGAAGAGTTAAAATATTATTTTCCGGAGTTTGCATCCTATGAGGGAAGCTGCAGGTTTCACGGATGTGATCATATCCACGAGCCAGGCTGTGCGGTAAAGCAGGCGGTGGAAGAAGGCAGGATCCATCCTTCCAGATATCAGAACTATACAGCATTTTATGAGGAACTGAAAGGACAGAGGAGGTATTAGTATGGAGTACATACTGGCGCCGTCGATTCTGGCTGCTGATTTCCAGAATCTTGGCAGTGAAATGAAAAAGACGGAAGAACATGGAGCGCGTTATCTGCATTTTGACGTGATGGATGGGATGTTTGTCCCCAGTATCTCGTTTGGAATGCCGGTGCTTGCATCGATCAAAGGAGCCACAGAACAGGTGATGGATGTTCATTTGATGATTAAGGAACCCATCCGTTATATCGAGGACTTTAAGAATGCCGGAGCAGATCTTATCACTGTGCATCTGGAGGCATGTGAAGATGTTCATGGAACCCTTGAAAAGATCCGGGAGAGCGGACTGAAAGCAGGGCTTTCTATCTGCCCGGAGACAGATGAAGAAGAATTAAAGCCCTATCTTTCAGAAATCGACATGGTGTTGATCATGAGCGTACATCCGGGATTTGGAGGACAGAAATTTATTCCGGAGTCGCTTGATAAGATCCGCAGGACAAAGGAAATGATAAAAGAACAGGGACTTGCCGTAGATATTGAAGTGGACGGCGGAATCTATCTGACAAATGTAGGAGAGGTTCTGGATGCAGGAGCGAATATCATTGTGGCAGGATCTGCAGTGTTTAAAGGGGATGCCGGGGAGAATACGAGAAAGTTTATGGAGATTTTGAAAAGCTATGAGTAAGAGGATTGTGATCGTATCCGGCGGAAAGCTGGAAGAAAGTATATGTCTTCCAATTCTGGAAGGTCAGAAAGAGGGGTATATCATCGGCGTGGACAGAGGGGTGGAGTTTTTGTATCATCATCAGATCATGCCGGACTATATTGTAGGGGATTTTGACAGTGTAAAAAAGGAAGTCGTGGATTATTACCGCAATGAGACACACGTGGGAATCCGGGAATACAATCCGGTAAAGGACGCCTCGGACACGGAGATTGCCATTCGTCTGGCAATGACGCTGGGAGGGACAGAGCTTCTGATCCTGGGAGCTACCGGCGGGCGGATCGATCATCTGTGGGCGAACGTGCAGTCGCTGACCATCCCTTATAAGGCGGGGATCCATGCGGTGATCCTGGACAGCCAGAACCGGATCTCGCTTCTCAGAGAAGGGGAAAATCATCTGAAAAAGAGTGAGGCCTACGGCCGTTACTTTTCCGTCTTTCCGCTGGGAGAAGAGGTGTTCGGATTCAACATTACAGGCGCAAAATATCCGCTGCATAATCATGTGCTGACTCCTTATGACAGCCTTTGCGTCAGCAACGAGATTGCAGAAGATGAAGTCGTGATCAGTTTCACGGCAGGGGTTGTGATCCTGATGGAGACCCGGGATAAAGAGGAGTAGGGGAAAAGATAGACTTTTTAGCTCTGGTATGGTAAGATGTATCTGCTGTACCAGAGCTTTTTTCTGGTATTCAAATATATTGACGAGGAGATGTAACGATAGATGAAGCTTGGAATCGTAGGACTTCCGAATGTAGGGAAGAGTACACTGTTTAATTCACTGACAAAGGCCGGAGCGGAGTCGGCCAACTATCCGTTCTGTACCATTGATCCCAATGTGGGCGTGGTGACGGTGCCGGACGAAAGGCTTAAGGTACTGGGAGAGATGTATCACACGAAAAAGATCATTCCGGCTGCCATTGAGTTTGTAGATATTGCGGGGCTGGTTAAGGGCGCATCCAAAGGAGAAGGATTAGGAAATCAGTTCCTTGCAAATATCCGTGAGGTGGATGCCATCGTCCATGTGGTGCGGTGTTTTGAGGACAGCAATATCGTCCATGTGGACGGCAGCATTGATCCGATGCGTGATATCGAGACGATCAATCTGGAGCTGATCTTCTCTGATCTGGAGATCCTGGAAAGAAGGATTGCCAAGACGACGAAGGTGGCCAGAAATGATAAGACGGCTGCAAAGGAACTGAAGCTTCTTGAGAAGATCAAGGCCCATCTGGAGGATGGAAAGCTGGCAAAGACTTTCGATGGGGCAGAGGACGAAGAAGAGCAGGAATGGATGAAGAGCTATAATCTTCTGACCTATAAGCCGGTGATCTATGCGGCAAATGTGGCAGAGGACGATCTGGCGGATGACGGACAGAGCAACGAAGGTGTACAGGCTGTCCGCGAATATGCAAAGACCGAGGAGAGCGAGGTGTTTGTGGTCTGTGCGCAGATTGAGCAGGAGATCGCAGAGCTGGATGACGACGAGAAAAAGATGTTCCTGGAGGATCTGGGACTGTCTGAGTCTGGTCTGGAGAAGCTGATCAAGGCAAGCTACCGGCTGCTGGGGCTGATCAGTTATCTGACGGCAGGAGAGCCGGAGGTGCGTGCATGGACGATCACCAAGGGAACCAAGGCGCCTCAGGCGGCCGGAAAGATCCACAGTGATTTTGAACGGGGATTTATCCGGGCGGAAGTAGTGTCTTATGACGACCTGATCGCCTGTGGAAGCCATAATGCGGCAAAAGAAAAGGGGCTGATCCGTCTGGAAGGAAAGGATTACGTGGTTCAGGACGGCGATATCATGCTGTTCCGCTTTAATGTATAATCTGCTCCTGAACGGAGAAACATTTTTTTAGTAAATGGAGGGAGCTTCGGAGAATGCATACATTTATTGACTTCCCGAATCTGGGGATCCATCTGGAACATGTGGGGAAAACGATCAGTGTATTTGGATTTGATATCGCGTACTATGGGATTACCATTGCGATCGGCATGCTGGCGGGGATCTTCGTGGCGATGCAGGTGGCAAAAAGGACAGGGCAGAATCAGGAAGATTATATCGATCTTGCGATCTTCGGAATCATCTTTGGGATCATCGGAGCCCGGGTTTATTATGTGATATTTGCCTGGGATATGTACAAGGATAATCTGCTGGAAATTTTCAATACACGACATGGAGGACTGGCCATATATGGCGGCGTGATCGCGGCAGTCATCACGGTGTTCGTGGTGTCTCATGTGAAAAAAATTCCGGTGGGGCTGATGCTGGATACCGGGGGCTGTGGACTGATCACCGGACAGATGATCGGAAGATGGGGGAATTTCTTTAATCGAGAAGCTTTTGGTGAATACACAGATAATCTGTTTGCCATGCGGCTGCCGATGGATGCAGTGCGCAGCTCTGATGTGACGCAGCTGATGAGGGATCATGCACAGACAGTTGACGGGGTATCCTGCATCCAGGTTTCTCCGACTTTTCTGTATGAGTCCTTCTGGTGCCTGATGGTGCTGATTCTGATGTTGTGCTACACCAGACACAAGAAATTTAATGGGGAAGTATTTTTGATATATCTGGCCGGATACGGAGCGGGACGCTTCTGGATCGAGGCTCTTCGTACGGATCAGCTGTGGATTCCGGGAACTGAGGTCCCGGTATCCCAGGTGCTGGCCGGAACGCTGGTGATTGTGTCGGTGGTACTGATCATTTGGGGAAGAAGGAGAGCAAAGAAATGATTATTAAAAATGTAAAGGTATATCGAGAGGATCAGACATTTGCAGATGGAGAAATCAGGATCTGCGGAGGTGTGTTTGAAAAGGTCTGTGAAGGATCCGGAAAAGGAGAAGGGATCCTGGCAGAGAAGGATGAAACTGTGATTGACGGGAAAGGCGCGTACGCAATACCGGGGCTGATCGACCTTCATTTTCACGGATGTATGGGCGATGATTTCTGCGACGGCACCAAAGAGGCAATCGGAAGGATTGCGGAGTATGAGGCCTCAGTCGGCGTGACGGCGATTGCTCCGGCTACTATGACGCTGCCGGTAGAGGAACTTGTGCGGATTCTTTCAGCAGCGGCAGAGTATAAAAGGGAAGAGGATTCTGACCAGGGGACGAAGCTTCGTGCAGACCTGGTCGGCGTCAACATGGAGGGCCCTTTTATCAGCAAAGCGAAGAAGGGCGCTCAGGACGAGCGGAATATCCTGCCCTGTGATGCTTCCATAGCACACCGGTTCCTGGATGCCTCTGAGGGACTGGTGAAGTTTATCGGCATTGCGCCGGAGGAGAGTGACAATTCCACGGAATTTGTGAAAGAAATGAAGGATTATGTCCACATTTCCCTGGCACATACCAATGCTGATTATGACAGTGCGAAGACCGCTTTTGATGCAGGGGCCAGCCATGCCGTGCATCTTTACAATGCCATGCCTTCATTTACTCACCGGGCGCCTGGAGTGGTGGGCGCGGTGGCTGATAGTCCGCAGGTGATGGCGGAATTGATCTGTGACGGCGTGCATATTCACCCGGCTATCGTAAGAGCCACGTTTCAGATGCTGGGGGCAGACCGGATGATCCTGATCAGCGACAGCATGCGTGCGACCGGGATGCCGGACGGCAGATATACGCTGGGCGGTCTGGATGTTGATGTGGTGGGAAACCGTGCTACTCTGGTTTCTGACGGCGCACTGGCAGGCTCGGCCACGAACCTTATGGACTGCATGCGTACTGTTGTGAAGAAGATGGGGATTCCGTTGGAAACGGCGGTGGCCTGCGCCTCTGCAAACCCGGCAAAAAGTCTGGGGATCTATGACAGCTACGGCTCCATCACCGCAGGGAAAAAAGCGCATCTGGTGCTGCTGGATGAAGACCTGAAACTGAAGACAGTGATTAAGGACGGGAAGGTGTTGTAATGGAAGAGAAGAAAAGACGAGGAGCCTGTCTGGTCTGTGGAGAAGATCTGGTCTATTTTCAAGAAGCAAAGGAAATGACCTGCGTTTTCTGTGGAAAAAAAGAGTTGAGTCACGCATCCTGTAAAGAAGGGCATTATGTCTGCGATGCCTGTCATGCGGAGAAAGGGATTGAAGCAGTCATGCAGGAGTGTGAGACTACAAAGCTGAAAAATCCCATTGCCATTATGCAGAAGATTATGAAAGACCCTTATATATACATGCATGGACCAGAACACCATGTGATGGCCGGAGCCGCACTCCTGGCTGCTTACCATAACAGCGGCGGCAAAGTGGATCTGTCCTGGGCCTTAAACGAGATGAAAGAGCGCGGAAGCCAGGTGCCCGGAGGCGTCTGCGGATTCTGGGGGTGCTGCGGCGCCGGGATCAGCACCGGCATTTACATGAGCATCATAACCAAGGCAACCCCATTAAGCGGGAAGTCCTGGGGACTCTCCAACCGCATGACCGCCAGAGCACTGGAGGCCATCGGAAAGATCGGCGGCCCAAGATGCTGCAAACGCGATACCTTCACCGCAGTCAGAGAAGCCGTACTCATGACAAAAGAAGAACTGGGCATAGAGATGGAACTGCCCGAAAAAATAGAATGCGGATTCTATGTGGAAAACCAACAATGTTTGCGCCAGAAGTGTCCCTATCATCCAAAGGGGACGGGGGATTTCTAAAAAACCCCCGTCCCCTTTGGGTGGAGGCAGGGAGTATTCCCCGAAATGCGGATAGGTATTGTGGATAAACATGTGGATAAGTGCGTTTCCTTAAAATTGGGGACGGGGGATTTCTGAAAATCCCCCGTCCCCAATTTTAGGCTTGACAATTATCCACAAATAGGATAGGATTTCAATCAGACAGAGTAATATGAGAAAGGCTTGGAAGAGAACAAGTAGTATCCGGGACACCCGTACAGAAAGCTGCCGGCTGATGAGAGGCGCATGAAGGAACCGTATATGAATACGTCTTGGAGCCTCGCGCTGAACGTTCTTACCGGGGATTGACCGGGTGAAAAGTAGGCTGCGACGGATTGGCACGCGTTAAAGTGCCAGGCTGTGACTGGCAGCCGGATGAGGCCGATGCCGTAAGGTTTCGGTGAAGCAAGGTGGTACCGCGGAAGTAGTTGATTCGCCCTTACTGTGAAAGCAGTAAGGGCTTTTTTATTGCCGGGAAAGCGCCATCGAGAGTTGAAGGGGGAAATCATGGAACAAAAAACAGAGCAAAAGAAAGTGAGCGAGGCGAAACGGAGAATCATTGAAAATTATGAGATCCAGCGGAGAGAATTTCAGCAGAAGGGATTCCAGGAGTCCTCAGAGGTGTTTTCTGTGGTAAAAGCGAATGTTATGGTGCTCGTGACATCGTTTCCGGTCATGCTGATTCTGATCTTGTTGTGGATTGCAGCAGACAGAGGCCCGATAGGATTGAGGGGCAGCAGCTACCTTCCGTTGTTGATTCTGTTTCTGGTGACAGCCTATATCCATGAAGTACTTCATGGAGTTGGATGGTGCCTGGGAACCAAGGAAAAATGGAAGAGCATTTACATCGGAATGATGTGGTCAAGCCTGACGCCCTACTGTCACTGTAAGGAACCTCTGGAGCCGGGAAAATATCTGTTTGGCTGCCTGCTTCCGGGTACGGTTCTGGGACTTGGTATCTATATCCTTGCTTTTATCACGGGAAGCAGCTTCCTTTTATGGCTTAGTCTCTTAAATGTGCTGGGTGCAGGAGGAGACATGCTGATCGCATGGTACGCCCGCCGGTATCGGACGGGGTATGTATTGGATCATCCCACAGAGTGTGGATTTATCATATTTCAGAAATAAAAAAAGGAGAGAAGAACATGGGAATTTATGAAGAATTACAGGCAAGAGGGCTGATTGCCCAGGTAACGGACGAAGAAGAAATCCGCGAACTGATCAACAATGGGAAGGCAACATTTTACATTGGATTTGATCCGACGGCAGACAGCCTTCATGTGGGACATTTCATGGCATTATGCCTGATGAAACGCCTTCAGGAGGCAGGAAACAGACCGATCGCACTGATCGGTGGAGGAACTGGCTACATTGGTGATCCATCGGGAAGGACGGATATGCGTTCGATGATGACGCCGGAACAGATTCAGCACAACTGTGACTGTTTTAAAGAACAGATGAGCCGGTTTATCGACTTTTCAGAAGGAAAAGCGCTGATGGTCAACAATGCAGACTGGCTTCTGGATCTGAATTACATTGATATGTTAAGAGAAGTGGGACCGCATTTTTCCGTTAACAGGATGCTGACGGCCGAGTGCTACAAGCAGAGAATGGAACGGGGATTAAGCTTCCTGGAGTTCAACTACATGATCATGCAGAGCTACGATTTTTACGTATTATACCAGAAATACGGCTGCAACATGCAGTTTGGCGGCGATGACCAGTGGAGCAATATGCTGGGAGGAACAGAACTGATCCGCCGGAAGCTTGGAAAAAATGCGTGTGCCATGACGATCACACTGCTTTTGAATTCGGAAGGGAAAAAGATGGGTAAGACCCAGAGTGGGGCGGTCTGGCTGGATCCCAATAAAACATCGCCATTTGAGTTCTACCAGTACTGGAGAAATGTGGCAGATGCAGATGTGCTGAAATGTATCCGGATGCTGACATTCCTTCCGCTGGAGGAAATTGACAAGATGGATTCCTGGGAAGGAGCACAGCTTAATACAGCAAAAGAAATCCTGGCATTTGAGCTGACCAAACTGGTACACGGTGAGGAAGAGGCCCAAAAAGCCCAGGAATCCGCAAGAGCATTGTTCAGCCAGGGAGCTGCGGCAGAGATGCCGACCACAGAGCTGACGGAAGCAGATCTCACCGACGGAAATATTGATATCCTGACAATGCTGGTAAAATCTGGTCTGGTGCCATCCAAATCTGAGGCAAGACGCGCGGTACAGCAGGGCGGCGTTGCCGTAGATGGAGAAAAAGTCACAGATATTTATGCAGTATTTGCCGGTGAAAGCTTAAACGGCGAAGGAGTAGTGCTTAAAAAAGGGAAGAAAAATTTCCGTAAGATCGTGATGAAATAATCATATAGCCACTGCCAGAAATCTATGCTAATATATACACAAAGCATTACATTTCTGGCAGTTTTTCTTTTGTGGCAATGTCCGCGTCTTGTATTCTATAACAAAATCTAAAAGAAATCTCAATGCTTTTTATTTCCATTTATAAAAAAGCAGGGAGATTTCCTATAGAGTTGATTTTTTGCCGGAAATCTCCTGCATAAAAAGGAGGTTTTTATGAGCAGAAAGCGAAAAAGTCAAAGCCAAAAGAAAAAGAGAGGGAATCAGAAAAAGACATCATATCCTGTACCAAACCGAAACTACAAGTCATCCATTTTTACTATGGTATTCAGTGACAAGAAAAGGCTGCTGGAATTGTATAATGGGATCAGTGGAAAAAACTATAAAGACCCGGAGCTTCTGGAAATCAACACACTGGAAAATGCGATTTACATGGCAATTAAAAATGATCTGTCCTTTCTCATAGCTTCCCGTCTGTCCCTGTATGAACATCAGTCTACCTACAGCCCCAATCTTCCGCTGCGTATGCTTTTGTATCTGGCAGATCTGTATGCGGGACTTACGAAAGAAGAGAATCTGTACGGGGAGACCAAGGTGCTTCTTCCGCCGCCGCAGTTTGTGATTTTTTACAATGGAGAGAAACCGCAGCCGGACCGGCAGATATTAAGGCTTTCTGATCTGTACGCTGTGGAGGAAGAAGAACACAAGCTGGAACTTCTGGCGGTGATGCTGAATATTAATGTGGGGCATAATCCGGAATTGATGGCGGCGTGTAGGACTTTGTGGGAATATGCAGAGTATACGGATCAGGTCCGCAGATATGCGAAGAAACTGCCGATTGCGGAAGCGGTGGAACAGGCAATTACGGAATGCATCCGGGAGGGGATTCTCGAAGAGTTCCTCAAGAAAAACCGTGCGGAGGCGAAAAGAATGAGTATCTATGAATATGATCAGGAAAAACATCTGCGTCAGGAGAGGGAGGCATCCTGGGAAGAAGGAAAAAAAGAGGGAAAAAAGGAAGGTATGAAACTGCTGGATCAACTGTATGGTTTCCTGGCAGAAAAAGGCCGTACTGATGACATTCTTCGGGCAACAAAGGAACCAGAGTACAGGGATAGGCTGCTGCAGGAATTTATAGGCAAAAATGGATAAAAACTTAACTTAAGTATTGGAACGCCTCATGACGGAGAAAGTCATGGGGCATTTTAATGTGTTGAATTATAAATGCCCGATGCATTTATTTTTTTGCATTAGGCAAGTAAATCCCTCTAAGAGAAGAATCAGCTGTTCTGTTTCATATTCTGTGTCAGGAGAATCCTGGGATCCGTTCAGTATATGGGTGGAGATATCACATTTGTTTGAGTTTGCAGCAGAAGGGGATATTGAGGAGTATTTGTTAATGGATCAGGAAGGCAGTATCATTTTTTCGGATGAAAATTTTTTTATGATCCGGAGAATGACGGAAATGCAATCTGGCTTTCAAGCGAGGAGGGAACATATATATTAGCCTCAGCGGATGGAAACAGGATGCTTGCGGAAGAGTTTCTGAAATGTTCTTATTTTGCAAACCAATATGATGAGCCGGATGTCACGATGGATTATTTCCATTTTACAGATGATGGCTATGCCCCCGGTATATAAGGATGGCATACTTTACTATGTAACAGGGAACGGTGAAGAAATTTTCTCCCGGGCCTTTTCTTGTACTGACATTGTTAAAAATGTAAAAAAATTGAGAGTTTTTGTAGAAAATATGCTAAAATAAATTGACTATATTTTTTTCAGGGAGGATACATAAAATGGCTGTTTTGGATGAAATGAAAAATATGGAAGATCAGAAGCAAGAGTGGATGGCCCGGCTGGGCGAAATATATTATAAAAACTGTAAAACTGCAGGAGAAGCTTTGACGGGAGAAGCCGCGGAAATTGTGGCAAAGATTGATGAGCTGGAGATGAATATGAAGCAGCTTGCAGATCCGGCGGCTGTTGAAGAACCGGAGGAGTGTCAGGGAGAGGTCTGCCCTAAGTGCGGTGCGCCGGTGGAGCCGGATCAGGTCTTCTGCGTAAATTGTGGGACCAGGCTGGATGAAGAAGAGGCAGAAACAGAGGTACATATCGAAGCGTCCGATACAGAAGAACCACAGGAAAACACCTGCCCGAATTGTGGGGCACCGGTAGAAGAAGGACAGGGATTCTGTATTATCTGCGGAATGAAGCTGGGCCAAAGCCCGGCGGGCGGACAACAGCCGGGACCGGAACGCCCTGCAGGACCGAAGATCTGCCCGTCCTGTGGGAAGGTGCTGCCGCCGCAGATGCATTTTTGCACATCCTGCGGAACAAAAGTAGATTAATGAGTATGTTGCTGGCAATAGAATCATAAAGAAGGAAGTAGCTATAAGATGAAGTGCAAAAGATGTGGACAGGAAATTCAGAACGGAGATATGTTCTGTGGAAACTGTGGGTGGAAGGTAGAGCCAAAGAAAAAGCCAGTGATTCCGATCATCATCGGGATCGTGGTTGTAATTATACTGGTTGTAGCCGGTGTTTTCTGGTATCTGCATAAGCAGGAGCAGAAAAAAGTGGAAGAAAATCTGGCGAAATTTCAGGAAAAAATCGAAGAAGGCAGCAGTGAATCCGGGGACGATACACAAGAAGACCAGTCGGATGCCCAGGATGCGGATGAAGAGAACAATACAGACGGAGAAGAAGAGACTGCGGTGGATCCGACAGAAGGCGGAATCCACAGATATGAATATATGATCAGTGACGTGACCTGGAATCAGGCTTATCAGGAGTGCCTGGACCGGGGCGGATATCTGGTAAGGATCAACAGCCGTGAAGAATATGATTATATTATTTCCCAGTTAAATGAGCGTCATTTATCGAATATTCAGTTTAAGATCGGTGGGAAACGGGAGGCTGGTTCTCAGGATTATCACTGGGTAGACGAGAATGGTCAGTTGTATGGAGATGTGATCAATTCTGACAGCTACTGGTGCGCGTCGGAATGGATGGCCGGAGAGCCAAGCTACCGGGACGGATCGACAGAAGAACAGTATCTGGATATTTTCTATTACAAGAATTCAGGAAAATGGGTATGGAATGACGTTCCGGATGATATCGTGGCCACAGTTCCGGAATTCAGCGGAAAGATCGGATACATCTGCGAATATGAGGAATAGCAATAACAGAGGGAAAGAATGAAAGGCGAGGAGGGAGCATATATGTTTTGTAGTCATTGCGGACAGGAGTTAAAGGATGGAGGCAGGTTCTGCCCCAGATGTGGAGCGCCGGTAGAGGGAGCAGCCCAGGCAGAAGGCAGCCGGACGTCGGAGAATGCCAGTACCGGCCCAATGCAAGGCGGCGCTCAGTATGGAGGAGCGCCGGGATATCAGCAGGCCGGCCCGGGAGTGCAGATGAAGCGAGGCATGTCCCAGGGAGCTGCCATTGCGATCATTGTTGCAAT
This sequence comes from uncultured Lachnospiraceae bacterium, assembly GCA_900553355.1. Lineage (GTDB taxonomy): Bacteria > Bacillota > Clostridia > Lachnospirales > Lachnospiraceae > Merdimonas. The sequence continues at coordinate 13,264 of USDK01000038.1, read as the reverse complement.
CGTGCTGTGTATTGCCGGAGCAGGTGTGGGAGGCTATTTCCTGCTTTTCCGGAATAATTATAAGACACCGATTAAAAATCTGATGAAGGCAATTGAGGATCAGGACGGGGAAGCAGCGCTGAAGCTGATTCCGGAAAAGTATGTAGAGATGGCACAGACGATGAGCGGCATGGACAAAGAAGATATGGAAGAAATGCTGGAACAGGGCCTGGATTCCATGGTAGAAGAGTATGGCGGAGACATTAAGGTCGATTATGAGATCGGCGATGCCAGAGATCTGACAGAAGCAGAGCTTGCAGATCTGGAAGAGAGCTATTATGGATTCCTGGGAGATGTAGAAGAAGGAAAAGAAGTAGAGGTTTCAGCAGAAATCCAGGTGGATGGATCTGAGAAAGAAGAAGTGATGGATGATACCCTGGTAAAGGTAATTAAGCTGGACGGTAAGTGGTATCTGGATCCGGCGTCAATGTATTTCTAGGAGATTAAAGGAATGTTTTGTCAGAAGTGTGGAACACAGAATGTAGAAGGAGCACGTTTTTGTAAGAACTGCGGCGCTCCTCTGCAGAGGTGGCAGCAGATGTCCGGAGGCGGAGAAAAGACTTCCCCGCCGCCGGTAAGGGGAAAGAGTAAAAAGTGGATCGCGGCAGCAGGGGGGATTCTTCTGGCTGCCGTTGTCATGGCAGGCGTCTTCGCTTTCCGGAGCTACGCAGAGCGCAGGGATTATGAAAATTATATTGCTCAGGCGGAAAAATATCTGGAAGAAATGGACTATGAAAGTGCTGAAGCAGCCTATATGAAGGCAATCGAGATCGATCCTAAGCAGGAGGATCCGTATCTTGGGCTGGCGGATGTATATATTGCCCAGGAGGACTTCGGGAAAGCGGAAAAGATTCTGTCGCAGGGGGAGAAAGCCGTTCTTGGAAAAAGCTCAAAGACACAGTCCGCAGATAAAGACAATAGCGGTAAAACTTCAAAGGATCCTCTGGAAAACAAGGTAAATGAAGTGGAAAATGCCAATCAGTATGAGTGGGTGGTGGAGCCCGAGATTGAGGCAGACGACATTTATTATATCCAGAATGAGAATACTTTTGATTATCCGAGAAATGATCTTTCACGCCAGATGGATACATCCTATGCTGTGATCAGACAGGGCGATTCCTACGGACTGATCGGCATGGACGGAAAGCTGGCCGCATCCATGGATTACAGAGGAATCGATGCTCTGGCACAATTTTATCTTCTGGAACGAAAAGAGCCCTTGTATGATCCGGAATATCAGACGGAGATGACGGACTATTATTTTGTGGAAGAAGAAAAGACGGTAAAACCGGCAGTTGCGGTGATCGGAGATGCGGGAAATTATTACCGGGGCATCTTTTATTACTGCGACGGTCTGCATAATACTGGAGAATTTGAAGTGGCTCAGGGATATATGGAAGACTACCAGAAGAAGCCGGACAGAGTGATCCCTATTAAGCGGGCGGAGTCTGTATATGACGGCAGCAGTTACGATGTGGACTGGTATCAGGGGCTGAACAGCAAGTATGCCCTGTGTGATCCTGACGGAAAACTTTTGACAGATTTTATCTATGATGAATGCGGCAGTCTTTCTTCCGGGCTTCTGGCGGTGAAAAAGGATGGAAAGTGGGGATACGTCAATGAAAAAGGGGAGGAAGTGATTCCCCTGAAATATGACGCGTCCTGGTGCTATGACACTTATGTATTCAGCTATGATACACAGGATCAATCGGAACGGATCGAGTCCTGTTACGCTGCGACAGACGGATATGTGCCGCTGTGCATTAATGGAAAATGGGAGCTTCGGGATACCGCAGGAAAACCTGTGATCTCTTCCGGCATTTTTGAAGAAATACGTCCGGTCTATGACGGCAGATGCTGGGTAAAGAAGGACGGAAAATGGGGCGTGCTCAAGTTAGAGGATAAAAAGCAGGAAAGCACATCTGGAGATGAAACATGGAAAGAAATCTATACCTCCTATATCCAGAGTAAACAGTCTGAAGGCTGGGCCGGATACCGTCTGATCTATCTGGATGATGATCAGGTGCCGGAACTGTATCTTATGGGAGCCACAACTGCTCAGGGAGACCAGATCTGCACCGTCTGCGACGGACAGATCCAGACTCAGACTCTGGGGAATGGAGGACTTGCTTATCAGGAAAAGAAGAACCTTTTCTGCGACAGCGGAGGCCGGATGGACGTCTATTATGACCGGATCTATCAGATCCGGGACGGTTGTTTTGTGGTGACGGCAGAAGGGAACTACGGCGCCGAAGATAATACGAATGTACAGACAGACGCCGACGGCAACCCGATTTACCAGTATTCCTGGGATGGAGAGCAGATGACAGAAGCCGAGTATGAAGAGAGATTCCAGGAGTTGTTTGACCGGGAAAAAGCGGTGTGGGCATCGGAGGATACCGTAAGTGCATCGGAGATCCTCGGACAGATCCAAGCAAAATAAAGATAAAGGAAGCAGTAACATGAACGAGCATATTCTGACGATCATTGATATGAAGGGGGAGTTAAGGGAGTTAAATCTGGATCATTTTCACAAGTCCCAGATTACCCTGGGCAGGGATGCCTCCCGATGTGATATTGTGATCCCGGATCCGATTGTGTCCAAGATCCATGGAACATTTTCCATGGAAGGCGGACAGATCCGCTATCAGGATCAGGACAGCAGAAACGGAACCTTCTTAGGGATTGGTTCCGGAAGGAGACTTTTGGCGAAGAATGATGGATTTGTGGAGGTCTATGACAAGAGCATCCTCTGTATCGGCAACATGAATCAGGCAGAAAATATGGTGCTCCTTCTGTATTCATCGAGCTCTGAGAGGGAATTGTGGAAACGGGAGACCCTGGAGAGGCCGACTACGACGATCGGCCGTGACACTGCAAATCACATCTGCCTGCCGGGGCCAGGAGTATCCAAGCTGCACTGCAGGATCTATCGGCGGCAGGACGGGTATGTGCTGGAGGACGCGCACAGTACCAATGGTGTGCTGCTGAACGGCAGTTATCTGACGAAAGAGGCCAGACTGAAAGATAAAGATGTGATCCAGATCCTGGGGTTTCAGCTGTTGTTCTGCCGGGGCTGTATCTATTACAAATCAGCGGCCAAGGGTATTTCCCTGCAGGTACAGCAGGTGACAAAGATCGTCGGAAAGGGCAGACAAAAGAAGCGGATCCTGAATCATGTAAGCTGTGAGATCCAGGGGAATGAATTTGTGGCGATCATCGGTGGATCTGGGGCTGGAAAGACGACGCTGATGAATGCGATCAGTGGATTTGAGCCTGGTTTTGAAGGGAAGGTCTACTGTAACGGGACAGATCTGGTACAGAATTTTCAGGCATTAAAAAGTGTGATCGGATTTGTGCCTCAGCAGGATATCATCTATGAAAATCTTACACTGCAGAAAATGCTGTATTATTCTGCGAAGATCCGGATGCCAAAAGATACCAGGCCGTCAGAGATCCAGAAACGGATTGGCGAGGTTATGGATATGGTAGATCTGAAGGCGCACCGGGATACGTTTATCCGGAAACTGTCCGGAGGGCAGAAAAAACGTGCCAGCATCGCAGTAGAGCTTCTGGCGGATCCCAAGTTGTTTTTCCTGGATGAACCGACCTCGGGCCTGGATCCGGGAACGGAGAAGAACCTGATGATCAGCTTAAAGAAGCTGGCCAGAGAGCAGAATAAGACGATCATCATGGTGACGCATACCACCGCCAACCTGCATCTCTGTGATAAGATTATTTTTATGGGACCCGGTGGAAGACTTTGCTTTTGTGGAAACGTGGAGGAGGCAAAACAGTTCTATCAGACGGACGACCTGGTCAATATCTACAATATGATTGCGGCAGATCCGGAAGGCTGCGAGCGGAATTATCAGAACTACCGGAGAAGGAGCAGCGTGCAGAGCCGCCCTGTGTCCGGGCAGGAGCGCCTTTCCATATCCAGGGAACGGGCGGGCCTCAGGCAGTTCGGCGTGCTGCTGCAAAGATATACGGAGCTGATGTTCAATGACAGGCAGAGGCTTCTGGTTCTGCTTTTACAGCCCTGTCTGATCGCCATACTTCTATATATCGTAGCTGATGAAAATATATTTAAGATCTATGAAAGCACCAAATCAATGTTGTTTGCCCTCAGCTGTTCCGGAATCTGGATCGGACTTTTTAATTCTATCCAGGAGATCTGCAAGGAGAGGAGCATTGTCAAGAGGGAATATATGGCCAACTTGAGGCTGTCCGGCTATGTGCTTTCCAAATTTGTATTTCAGATGGCGCTGGGCGGCGTACAGGCCGTGCTTTTGACCATGATTTTCTTAAAGCTGGTGGGAAATGAGAAGAAAGGAATCTTTCTGGATCATTTTTCTCCGGAAATGCTGCTGACCGTGTGGCTGACAGTGCTGGCATCTATTGCGCTGGGATTTGTCATTTCGGCAATCGTCAAGACTGGAGATAAGGCGATGGCTATTGCGCCTTTTGTGTTGATTATCCAGCTTTTGTTTTCGGGCATTCTATTTACATTGGAGGGAGCCGGAAAGGTGATCTCCTATATAACGGTCAGCCGCTGGTCGGTGGAAGCGCTGGGAAGTATTGCAAAACTGAACCGGCTCGATCTGAAGCTGCAGGCAGATTATCCCATGCTGGAGCATGAGGCAGAATCCTTCTTTAAGGCGACAGGCAGCCATGTAGGCCAGTGCTGGGGAATCCTTGCCTTTATGACGGTACTGTTCCTCGTGGTCAGCATGATTGCGCTGCGGCGGATTGCGAAGGATACACGATAGGAGGTTTTTAAAATGAGAGATTATCTGAAAGGCTGGCAGGACGAAAACCTGGTAAAGATTCCGCCGGTTCCGGATACCGGAGAGGAAGAGGTTGTGATTCGTTCTTATGTCCCACCGCTGAAAAGAGAGCCGGAGGAAGAGGCAACGGTTCCGTTGGAGAACATTTCCGCCGAGCCGGAGGCAAAAGGAGATGATGCGCCGACCGTGCTTCTTCGCAGGGAGGTGCACGTGATTTTGACCCTGATCCGGTGCAGTACGGGAGAGCGGATTGAAATTTCCAAAGATCCTTTCGTGCTTGGAAAAGGATCAGAATGTGACTACATTATCAAAGGGAATCCCTCCGTAAGCCGGATGCATGCCAGAATCGTCCGGAGAGAGGGCGCCTTTTATCTGGAGGATCTGGTATCGCTGAACCATACCTATGCATCAGATCAGCAGGTGACCGGAGAGATCAGGCTGGAAAACGGCATGGAGCTTATGTTTGCCGATGAAAAGTTCCGGGTGGAGATTGAAGTAAGGAAATAAAAAGGAAGTAAAGAAGCGATGAATCGGTTTGAAGAGTTTTCAAGTACATATCAGATCCTGGAGAAGCTGGGAGAGGGCAGCGGAGGCGTTGTCTACCTGGCTTATCATAAAAGGCTTCAGAAGGAAGTGGTATTAAAGCAGATCAAGAGCAAGGGGCTTTCCATGGCAGATAAGCGTCAGGAGGTAGATATCCTGAAAAACCTGAATCATTCTTTTCTGCCTCAGGTACTGGATTTTCTGACGATGGGAGATGAGGTCTATACCGTCATGAGCTATATTCCGGGGAAATCTCTCTCCCGGCTTCAGAGAGAAGGCGCGGTTTTTAACCTGGGACAGCTGACGCGCTGGGGGATGCAGATCTGCAGCGCCCTCAACTATCTGCACAGCCAGAAGCCGCCGGTTATTCACGGAGATATTAAACCGTCTAACATCATGCTGACGCCTCAGGGAAATATCTGTCTGATCGATTTTAATATTTCTTTCTTTCTGGATGAGAATGCCGTATTAGGATACACAGACGGCTATACATCTCCGGAACAGTATATTATCGCGCTGGACAGCAGTTCAGACCGCCCCATCGGAAACTACCGGAAAATCGATGAAAAATCTGATATTTACAGTGTGGGGGCGACCTTCTATCACCTGGCGACAGGGAAGAAAATGCGAAATTACCGTGACCAGATCGACTACGAGGACCTGGCAGGGCGGACCAGTGAGGCCTTTGCCCAGATTATTGCAAAAGCAGTGGAGAAGGATCCCAACCGCCGATTCCAGAGCGCTTTCGAGATGTTCCAGGCATTTCAGAACGTGGGGAAAAAGGACGCAAGATATCAGGCGCTTCTTCGCAGACAGACCGGTATGCGGATCGCGCTGGCCGTGTGTATGGCCGGGTTTATCGTGCTGGGAGGAATAGGAATCCACACGATCCGTGTGGAGCGTACACAGGAGTACAATGACCTGGTGGAAGAACAGGAGGAGTATAGAGAAAGCGGCGACTTTGAAAAGGAGGAGGAGACCTTTGAAGAGGCGGTCAGGATCCGTCCGTCTTCTCTGGAAAGCTATTATCAGAATGCCTGTGCGCTGTATGAGCAGGGAGAATACCAGGACTGTATTTCTTTTATTGAGTATAACGTAGAGCAGAACGAAAAGATCGATCTGATGCAGCCGCGGATGGCAGCCCTCTACTATCTGGAGGCTGAAAGTCATATGGAACTGGAAGACTATGGGGATGCAGTGACTACGTTTGAAAAGCTGTTCCAGGTAGGTGGATTTGAAGAAGAGTATTACCGTGATTATGCCATCGCGCTGGCTTATAATGGGGAGCCGGACCAGGCACAGGATGCGCTGGATCAGGCGATCGATCTGGGGCTTAAGGAAGATTCTGTCTATTATACCAGAGGAGAGATCGATCACTCCCTTGGAGAGCTGGACCGGGCGGTTTCAGATTTTCAGAGTTGTATCAGTATCTCTGAGGACCCGGAATTGAAGGCAAGAGCCTATGTGACTTTAAGTGATATTTATGGAGAACAGGGCAGGGATCAGGATCAAAGAGATATCCTGGCGGAAGGAAGACAGAATGTCCCGGTAGAAAATCAGCTGATCCTTCTTGAACGGCTGATCCAGGCAGACATGGATCTTTCTGAGAGAACAGGAAATTCTTCCTATACGGCTGAGGCGATCTCGCTTTTGCAGCAGGTGATCGATCAGGGATGGGATACCTATGATACTTATGACAACCTGGTGGTACTCTGTGAAAAGCAGGGGAGCTATCAGGAGGCCAGAAGCTGGCTGGATCAGATGATCCAGAAATTCGGTGAAGATTATAATATATATAAACGGCTGGCATTTCTGGAGGTGGACCTGCAGGAGGAAAAAGCCAACTCCAGAAGAGATTATCAGGCGTTTGCCGGATATTATCAGAAAGCAAAGAAAATGTACCAGGAGCAGCTGAAAGGCAATCATACCGATGAAGAAATGCAGCTTCTGGATCATGTATATCAGCAAGTACTGGCAGGAGGGTGGTTAAGTTGACAGCAGGATGGATTTTAACGGGGATCGGGTGCCTTGGAGCGATTGGCTGCTTTGCGGCTCTGATCGTTACGGTAAAAATATTTCCCAGACAGAGAAGACAGCTTCTGGAAGAAATTGAAGAAGCACAGGAGGGCAGAAGATGAAGCGGTATATGAAATATCTGGCAGCACTTTTGTTTTTGCTGTCATTAGTGGTTTTGTTGTTCATGCCGGTGATCGGTATATCATCGATTGATTTATCGATGCTGGATGTACTGAGGGCAGGAGGCGAGCTTGGAGAAGGATGGGGAGGATTTTCCCAGATCCTGAAGGAATATCTGCAGCCGTATTTCTTTGGGATTATTCTGATCATTATCCTGATCGTGGCAGCGGCGCTTCTGTGTGCGGTGATGCCTGGAAAGATGGCATATGTAGAGGCGCTGGTCGCAGCGTTTGTGGTAAATCTGACGGCGATCATATGCATGGTCTCCCTGTATTCAAAGGTCAGTGACCTGAAACAGGGGCTTGGATTTTTCGGGCTGGGAGGAGTGATCGAGATTCATATCCTTCCGATCCTGTTCTGGGCAGTGTGCTATCTTATTATATTTGGCATCAGTATCTGGGAAATCCTGCAGAGCTCTCACAGATCTCAGTATCAGAATCCGGCGGCACGCCAGATCATGCCGGAGAGTTTCCATCAGAAGAGAAATCCCTGGGAAGACAGAAGAGAGCTGACAGAGCCTGTAAAGAGGCCCGGGGACAGAAAAAGAGAAGTTCAGGAACCTCCCGTCAGCAGCGTGTCCTATGACTTCCACGGTGCGCTTAAGGGGCTGGAAGGGATTTACAAAGGGAAAGTATATCTGCTGGAGGAAAAGGTCCCTGTCTATCTGACCCGGGAAGGGGAGCAGGTGTTTGTGGCAGAACAGAAAGAACCGGGGACTCTTGTGGAAATATATTATATCAGTGAATATGGAGAATATTGTGTGACGCCGGAGCAAAAAGGAGCCTGCCAGCTGGAAAGCAGCCAGCCGCTGGGAAGCGGACGGCATTATTATCTGAAAAGAGGCGCCCGTATCCGGGCAGGAAAGAATGGCGTACTGTTTGAACTGGCATAAAGGAGGATGGAAGATGGAAAACAGAGACGAGACAGTATTTGTCAATTATGAAAAGTTAAATCAGGGACAGAAACAGGATACAGGCAGTTCGAAAACACAGGCAGAGAATGCCGTGGCCGGAGAACTTAGCGAGGCTTATCGCAGGCTTGGCAAGGCATACTATGAGGGTGGTTTTGAAGATCCTCTTCCAGAGCTTCTGCCGCTGTTTGATCAGATCACACGTCTTAAGAAGGCTGAAGAAGAAGCCGCAGCCCTGCAGTTTTGTCCAAACTGCGGACAGAAAGTGGAAAAGAATGCGTCTTTTTGCGGAAAGTGTGGATATCGCCTGAAGTAGCGGAGGGAGAAAAGATATGCGTTGTAGGAAATGTGGAGCCGAGAATCCGGAGGGAAGCAGGTTTTGCGGAACGTGCGGCGCGCCGATGGAAGAAGCTCCCCGGAAGGATCCGGAAAAAAGAAAGAAAAAACGGGGATGGATCGCTGCTGTGGTGATCATAGCCGCGGTGGGAGTCATGATTGCTGCTTTTCTGATTGTCCGGAATGTGAGGGAAAAGCAGGAATATGAAAAAAGCATGGATTCGGCGGAAAAATACCTGGAGGAACTGGACTATGAAAATGCGGAGGCTTCTTATCTAAAAGCAATCGAGATTGATCCGAAGGAAGAAAAATCGTATGTGGCGCTGGCGAAGGTTTATCTGGAGCAGGGAGAGACTGATAAGGCAAGAGAAGTCTTAAAGACCGGTCAGGAGAATGTACCTTCGGCAAAGGCGGACAAGGATACAGAATCTCAGGGAGGAGAGGACACGATTCCCGGGCTTCTGGATACGATCCAGGATATGATTTCCTACAGCTGGGCGGTTGAACCAACCATTGAAGCAGATGATATCTATTATCTTACGCTGGTAGATCCGGCAGACTGTTCGGACAATGAGCAGTGCCTTCAGAAAAATTCGCCTTATGCAGTCATTAAAATCGGTGACCGGTATGGGATGATCGGGATGGATGGACAGATGGCTGCAGAGGCAGAATATACGGAAATCCAAAACTTTGCTGATACGACCTTTCTCCTGCTGAAGGACGGGGATGGCCGGCAGCAGTACGGTCTGGATGAGGATACCGGAGAGGTGGAGCTCCTGGACGGCCTCGGAGGGGATCTCAATATGAACGGCTTCTATTATTATGCGGCCAACAGGCTGAGAAATGAGAATGAGACGCTGAGCTTCTATGAGCTTCAGATGCCGGAAGAAGCGATTCCCATTCAGCAGACACAGAAATCAAAGGAGTTCTGTGAGGGCGCGGGCGATCCACAGGCCTGGAACCGGGAGCTTGCAGAGAGCAAATATGCTGTTTTTTATCAGGATCAGCTTGTTACAGACTTTATATTTGAAGAATGCGGATCTGCGTCCGATGGTCTTCTGGCAGTGAAGCAGGACGGAAAGTGGGGATATGTCAATACGGAAGGCAAGATGGTGATCCCGGCAGAGTATGATGCCTCCTGGCCTTATTTTTCCAGATATAACCGGGGAAATCTGACCCTCGAGGAAAATGTGGAATACTGCTATGCCTTTTCCGGTGGATATGTGCCGGTGTGCCGGGATGGTCAGTGGGAGCTTAAGGATACCGAAGGAAAGAGCGTGATCCCTGCAGATGTCTTTGAGGAGATCCGCCCGGTACAGGATGGAAAGTGCTGGGTAAAGAAAGATGGGAAATGGGGCGTGATCCGGCTGGCAGTATACGAAGAAGAGCAGACCAGAGAAGAAGAGAAGGAGGAGACTCCTGCTCAGGGCAGTGAAGATGAGCTTCACCAGGCATTTCTGGATGCGGCAGAAGGCGTACAGGAAATCGGCGGATGTAAGTTCCTGGTATGGGAAAACAGCGGAGGGGGATCCGGAAGTCTTTCCAGTATCTTTGGAGTGCGGGATGGAGAAGCGTATGAACCGGAGATATCGGAAAAGTACATGATGTTCCAGCAGGAAGGGGAACAGTATGTGGGATATGTTTCTGACTTCAGTGCAGGGTATCATGAATACATCGCCCATGGGTTTGCCTTTAATACTCAGACCGGAGAGTTTCAGGAAATACAACACTAAGGAGGAAAGCTTATGAGATGTCCGATATGCGGATTTGAAAATGAAAATGACTCGCAGTTCTGTGGGAACTGTGGGACACCTCTGATCCCGGAGGAACCGGAAAAGAAAGGGTCAAAAAAGACACCGGTCATCATTGCGGTTGTGGCGGTGGTGGTAGTAATTCTTGCGGCGGCAGCCGGGTATTTTGCCTATGATATGCTCTCTGACGGGGATTCAAAGCAGACGAAAGAGGAGACAGAGGGAGCAGACACGACAACTGAATCAGAGAATGATACAGATACAAAGCAGGAGGAGACGGAGAAAGAAGATACGGAAGAAAGTGCCGAAGAGGAGACGGAGGATGGCGTCTGGGATCTGTATGTTACTGCGGCTCCGGCTTCTCTTGGAAACGCATATGAACTGCCGGTTTCCCAGGCGATGGCAACATCTGTCATTGATCAGGCTGGATACGATAACAGCGCGGCTATGGTATTGGACGGAAGGGATGAGACCTCCTGGCAGGAAGGGGTATCCGGAGAAGGTATCGGGGAAGGAATTTCTCTCTATCTGGATCAGGGATATAGCGTAAAATATCTGGCGTTCAAGCTTGGCAACTGGAGATCATCGGACTATTATGCACAGAATAACAGGCCGCAGACTTTAAAGATTACTATGGGAGATCAGGAAACTCAGGTCACATTTCCGGATCTGAGACAGGAGCAGTGGGTGGCAGTCGAGGGAGACTGCGACACGTCGGAGATCAAACTGGAGATTGTATCTGTCTATAGGGGAACCAATCCATCGTGGAATGATACCTGTATTGCAGAAGTCAGCGCCTATGGAGAGAAAACCGAATAGATGGAAAGACGGCCGATGTTAGAAAAGGTCCCTTGATAATTTGTAATTTTTGTACTAGAGTATACCTGTAATATTTTGGAAGACTTAAAGGAGGAAGCTGAAAATGAAAGATATTATGGTTACTTTTTTAGAAAGATTTACAGATTACCCCTTCCTGGTAAAGCTGGGCGGGAAAGAGTACAAGATCGGAGAAGGGGATCCGGAATTTACAGTGAAATTTAATAAGTCCATTCCAAAGACAAAACTTTTGACCAGCACATCGCTTGCGCTGGGCGAAGCTTATATGGATAAGGATCTGGAGATTGAGGGGGATTTATATTATGCGCTGGATCATTTCCTGGGGCAGATGGGAAAGTTCTCAACAGATGAATCCGCGCTTAAGAAGATCATGCATTCTTCTGTATCCAAGAAGAATCAGGAAAAGGAAGTGACTTCTCATTACGATATCGGGAATGATTTTTACAAGCTCTGGCTGGATGAAACCATGAGTTATTCCTGTGGATATTTCCGCCATCCGGATGATTCGCTTTATCAGGCACAGGTAAATAAGGTGGACTATATTCTGCAGAAGCTGAATCTGAAAGAAGGGATGACCCTTCTTGATATCGGATGTGGCTGGGGCTATCTCCTGATCGAGGCAGTCAAAAAGTATAAAGTAAAAGGTGTGGGGATCACGTTGAGCCACGAGCAGGCCAAAGAGTTCAACCGGAGGATTGAAGAAGAGGGGCTGAAAGATTACCTGAAAGTCGAGATCATGGATTACCGGGATCTTCCGAAGAGCGGCTGGCAGTTTGACCGGGTTGTCAGCGTCGGCATGGTAGAGCATGTGGGGCGTGCCAATTATCAGTTATTCCTGGATTGTGTAGATAAGGTTCTGACAGACGGCGGTGTTTTCCTGCTCCACTTCATCAGTGCCTTGAAAGAGCATGCCGGAGATCCCTGGATCAAGAAATATATCTTCCCGGGCGGAACCATTCCAAGCCTCAGGGAAATGATATCCTGCATGGCGGAAGATAATTTCCACATCATGGATGTTGAAAATCTGCGGCTTCATTACAATAAGACGCTGCTATGCTGGGCAGATAATTTCCACAAACATATCGAAGAGGAAAAGAAGATGTTCGATGAACGTTTCCTGCGGATGTGGGATCTGTATCTGAACGCCTGCGCGGCCACCTTCCATAACGGAATCATCGATATTCATCAGATTTTGGCGACCAAAGGGATCAATAATGATTTCCCGATGGTACGCTGGTATTAAAAGATAAAGGAGGAAATGTTATGGCATTTCAAGAAAAAGATATTCATACACTTAATTTCAATCCCTTTGACAAGATCAGCAAACAGTGGATGCTGATTACGGCAGGGGATCAGAACGGATCCAATACCATGACCGCCAGCTGGGGCGGCGTGGGGATCATGTGGGGAAAGCCGGTGGCCACCGCTTATATCCGTCCCCAGAGATACACCAAGGAGTTTGTAGACCAGAACGAATACTTTACCCTGTCCTTCCTGCCGGAAGAGTACCGCAGCGCCTTAAACATATGCGGTTCCGTGTCTGGAAGAGATGTGGAAGACAAGTGGAAAGAAGCAGGACTCCATCCCTGTTTTGTAAATGAGGGAACAGCGGACGAAGTAGCCGCAGTAGAAGAGGCAGAGATGATCTTCGTATGCCGGAAACTTTATGCACAGGAGATGCATCCGGAATACTTCACCGAAAACGAATGCGATGCCAAATGGTATCCGCAAAAGGATTACCACACCATGTACATCGCAGAAATCGTAAAAGTACTGGTGAAATAACAGTGATCGGGGACGTACACTTTTTTGATATGCTCCCTTCTAAGTAGACAAGTGAAATAATAAAAACTTGTCACTTA
>USDK01000037.1 GCA_900553355.1 uncultured Lachnospiraceae bacterium | reverse complement strand
GCAGGACGTGATAGATGCACAGCAGGAGGATATCAGTAAGAAGCAGGACGTGATAGATGCACAGCAGGAGGATATCAGTAAGAAGCAGGACGTGATAGATGCACAGCAAGAGGATATCAGTAAGAAGCAGGACGTGATAGATGCGCAGCAGGAGGATATCGGTAAGAAGCAAAAGCAGATACTTCAGCAGGAGTCAATACTTGCTGAAAAAGAACAGGAGATTGCTGATTTGAAGGCTCTGCTTGCTGGAAAAGAGTAAGATGATGCGAGAAAGCACCTCACAGACACAAGGTTTTTATCCTTGTCTGTGAGGTGCTTTTTATCAGCATTTTGCAGGGCGAAAAATGCAGCGGAACAGGAATCTTACAAGTGGGCCTGCATAGCAGAGCTGCCAGAACAGAGCCATAGGAAAGTTCATAGCGACGGTCTGGAGCCAGACAGGGAGCAGGTTGGCACCGGCGTTTTTAAATAAAATAACTGCCAGAAGACTCATAAGCGGACACATCCACATAACAGATATGATGGAGATCGCAAGGATGAGGTGGAAGGGATTTTCTGTCTGAGGGTTTACAATCTGAAAAGCAGCTTTTTTCGCAGCCTTCCCTACAAAAAAATAGTCAAGGACAAAGGCAGCAGGAGCCATGATGATCAGTTCATGAAACGCCATGAGAAAGACAGAATAATTCATTTCACCAATGTTTAATGCAATGTTATAACAGATCATGGTGTAGACCATGACAAAAACCATGATAATTGTAAAGATAATTTCCTGAAATTTTGTTCTAGGCATAAAAAATCCTCCTTTATGAATATACGAATCGTCGCAGAAAAAACCGTGTTGTTCGTTATTCATTCAGGAGAATGTACGTTTCCAATAGAGACCAGGATTTTTTCAACGGGCATGATTCTATCATATATGCCTTTTATGAGTCAAGTAAAATTTATATTTTTCTAAAAGACGGCTGATCTGAAGATTCAGACTTTCAGGCATCTGGCTGCTGTCTTTTTTGAATTTCATCCAGAGATGAAGCCGCCGATATCCAGCGTTTCTTTTCCTGGAAGACGGGAAGGTACCTTCGCCGGATCCGGCTGTGTGGAGGCGTACAAGAACCTGTCTTTGTTCAAACAGAGGAATGAGGACGTAATAAAGGCGATCATCTGCAAAGGAAAGATATCCGATCTCCTGGCCGGTGGTGTCCTTTAAGTAAAGACGGTGATTTTTTATGCCAGCCGGAGACAGAGGCATGTCTGCAGTCAGAATGCCGGAAGCATTTTGCCCTGACGTCTCTAACATGGCCGGGAAATAAAAGATTTCCTGGCCTTCTCTGTCAGTTGTAACTCTGGCGGCCAGCTTTCCAAGAAGGGAGGAGGCGTCTATATACTGCTGGGCCAGCAGATAGGTGAGATCTGCCTGAATCCTGCTGCGCCTGGAGGATGAGGAGCCTTGTCCAAAAGAGGTGTCGATTTCGTCCAGGATTTCTTTCCCACAATTGTAGATACTGCGAAGAAAAAGGGGAAAATCTTCCTCTATAGTCCAGAAGTATCTGCCGCTGGCAATCGTGAAGGTGCCGATGATCTCTCCCTCATGGCCTTCGGCATAACAGAGGATCTTCCGCTCCCGGTAGGCGTGTTCATTGACCGGAGCGCTCCAGGTTCCGTGGCCGTCTGGTCTGCGGTGAAAGGCATTTTCATTTTCCTCTCCGGTTTCGGAGAAAGAATTTCCGGGAAGTTTGTTTTTTAGAAGAGAGTATGCGACATTTATCTGCTGAACCAGATGTAAGGCGCCTTCTGAGGAGCCAGCGTCCGGATGGAGCCGATGCATGAGCTGACGGTATTTCTTTTTGATCTGATCTGGTTTTGCCCCTGGGAGAACACCCAGGATCCTGCAGGCTTCTTCCTGTGTCATAATGTTACGGACTCCTTTCCGGCTGCCTGAGAATGGCAGTTTTTTCTAGTATAGCTAAGATGGATGAAAATGTAAACGCAGAGTGGGGCAATCAGGCTGAACGGCTACATTATGCTTAAAGGGCATAGGGCAGGATAAAATATAAGTATTGGACAGCGGAAGGAGAAGCTCCTATAATAAAGCTGTAAAAAGAGAACAGATGTTTATAAAGGAGAGCGATCATATGAGCAAGACACTTGTAGCATATTTTTCAGCCAGCGGAACAACAAGAAGAACGGCAGAGCAGCTTGCCAAGGCAGCAGGGGCAGATCTCTATGAGATAAAACCGGCTGTGCCATACACTTCGGCGGATCTGAACTGGATGGATAAGAAATCCAGAAGTACGATTGAGATGCAGGATCCTTCTTCCAGACCAGAACTTGCAGACAAGGATGCAAATATTGCACCTTATGATAGGATTTTCCTGGGATTCCCTATCTGGTGGTATGTAGCTCCCACGATTATCAATACATTTCTGGAGAGCTATGATTTTAGCGGAAAAGAGATCATCCTTTTTGCTACATCCGGCGGAAGCGGGTTCGGAAAGACCGTACAGGCGCTTTCACCCAGCTGTCCGGGAGCGGTATTGAAGGAGGGTAAGCTTCTCAATGGAAGTCATTCGGTGGATGAACTGAAGGCATGGACAGAAAGTTTGTAGGAGATGTCGATAATGGCCTGTCAGTTTTTTGACCCGACCAAAAAAACGGTGCTCTTGACTGAGAACACTGGTCAATCCTACCTGGCCTCTACATGAGAGCTTATACAGATAGATGAGCCGGATAAGAGACGGGCTTTACATATGCCTCTTATCCGGCCTTTTTTTGTGTATTGGCACGAAAAGACAAGCAGACTATCCTCGAAGAGAGCGGCGTATAGGTATTGTAAATAGGATTGTGACCAAGGTAGTCAGTGCGTCTGCTGCAGCCTGGGCGTACAGTACGCCGTTAAGTCCCAGAAGACCCGGAAGAATCAGGATCAGAGGCATGAAGAGGATGCCCTGCCTGCAGATATTGAGAAATCCTCCTTCCAATGCTCTGCCGACGGCGAGATAAAGGGTGGAAACGGTAAACTGGAAGCCGAAGGTGAAGAACATGACAGTGTTTGCCCGCAATGCCGGGACGGCAATTTTCAGTACGGCAGGATCGTTACTGAAAAAGGAAAGGATTGGCTGTGACAGAAAGAAGATGAAAATGGTCCATACGATGCAGAACAGAGTCGTCCATTTGATACAACTGCGGATTGACTGCCAGAGACGTAGGAAATTGCCTGCACCGTAATTGAATCCGGCCATCGGCTGAAAACCTTTCATATAACCGAAGACTACATTTGTACCCAGTGTTACGATCCGCAGAGTGATGCCCATAGCGGCGATGGCATCTTCCCCGTAGGCTCCGGCGGCTACCAGTATCCGGCTCATAGAGAAACTGGAGAGGAGCTGCAGCAGGAGCATAGAGACGCCTATCTTCAGGATTTCACTGTAGATTTTCAAAGAAGGCCTGAAATATGAAAAGCTGATCTTTATATAGCTCTTTTTACCAGTAAAAAAGTACACATAGATCAGGGCGGTGACAAACTGTGAAATCAAGGTTGCGAGGGCAGCACCCCGGACACCCATGCCTAGAGACGTGATGCAGATGGGATCCAGTATAACATTGAGGATGGAGCCGCTGATCATGGCAGTCAGGGAGATGTTAGAAGAACCCTGAGCTACTGCGAGATTTCCGGCTGTAACGTTGGTGGCACTGAGAATTGTGCTTATGATGAACAGTACAGCATATTCTCTGGCCAGGGGAAAGATGGAAGGAATAGCGCCCAGAAATTTAAGGACCGATGGCAGAAAAAGAAGCATTACAGTCCCGGTCAGGACTGAGACGAGTACGCTGCTGAACATGGCAGTGGACGCAGTGCGGTTGGCCATATCCTGTTCCTGTTTTCCCAGGAGGCGGGAGATACAGGATCCGGCGCCTGCACCGAATGTCAGGCCGATACCAGAGAATATAAGAGAGATGGAAAAGGCTACAGACACTGCCGCCACAGCTTCTTTGCCGAGGCCGGATACAAAATAAGTATCCACTACATTGTACAGAGCAGTCACCAGCATGCTGATGACCATGGGCATTCCCAGTTTAAACAGAGCTTTTGATACATTTTCTTCACGCATAAGTCTGATACGATCTGTATTCATTTTTAAGTCTCCTTTAAGATATTATTTAGTTAGTAAATGCTAACCTCATAGAAGAATTATACAGACGAAGGCTTGAAAATCAATTGTTTTTTAAGAAGGAAACTGCCGGTTCAAAATTTCCTGCAATGCCGGATATTGTCGGCTGTTTCTCTCTATTTCGCTTCCTATATTTTAAAATTTTGTGATAGAAACATACTATATTGTGATATTAATTCATGTTATATTGCTTTTAGAAGAAAATGATACGGAGGCATTTTTATGGATCAGACTCTGACAGTAATTGAATACTATTTGAAATTACCGGAACATCTTCATTTTGTGCGCGAGACAGAGGAGGATGAGGAAGATATATATTTTCGGATGATTTCTGCGTACGGAACCGGGAGTGTCAGAATTTTAAATGTGCACAGGCAGTTTCTGGTTGTGCAGGCAGATTTTACACCTTGGAAAGATTTTGAAAAGGTTTCGGAGATCCAGCAGGAATACATAGAGATCAGTCAGTTTGAGACAGGATCCAGTTCTTATAAGACAGAGGGAAATAAAATCAGACATGTGGAGAAGGGAATTTGCTGTTATGCCAACCGCAGGAAAGCTGTCTGTGTGATCTGTGAGGCGGGAATGCCTGTGCGCTTCACCAAGGTGATTGTGACAAGAGATTATTTTGACCAGTTTCTTCGGAACCGCTGGGGAGATTTCTATAAGTCCTCCAGGGATGGATTGGATGGACTGACAAAAAGCCCACAGCTTCCCCGGTTGAATTTTGTTTTTCAGCAGATCAGAGACTGCCCTGTGGAGGGAAAGGCACGTACTCTTTATATGGAGTGCAAAGTGATGGAGCTGTTGTCCCTGGTTACATACAGCCGGGAACAGGAGAGGGGCCGACGGCATATTTCTGTGAAGCTGGATCGAAGAGATAAGCGTTCTCTTGGCAGGGCTGTGGCGCTTATGAAGAGAAATCTGGCGATCTGCCCTTCCATTTCTCAGCTGGCAAAGGAGGCTAATATGAGTATGTCGCGTTTCCAACTGGCATTTCGGCAGGTCTATGGAACCACTCCGTACGATTATCTGAAGGTAATGCGGATGAACCATGCTCTGCTGCTTCTTCGGAATTCGGATGACAGTATCCGGACGGTGGCGCTCAAAGTGGGCTATAAAAATGCAGGACATTTTGCAGGACTGTTCCGGAAGACCTTTGGCATGGGACCCAAGATGTACAGAGATGCCCATAAAATTAAATAAATGCTTCCTACGTATGGAAAATTATACACAACAAGTATTTGTATTCGCATTGATACTGTGTCAGAATAATTATTACAGGAACAAAGAAATTGTGGAATATAGCAGGAGGTATGAAAATGCAGTATACAAAATTGGGAAATTCTGATTTAAACGTTTCACGCATCTGCATGGGATGCATGGGATTTGGGGATGCCAGGAACGGACAGCACTCCTGGACCATTGATGAAGAGCATACAAGAGAGATTATCAAAAAGGGCCTGGATGCAGGCATTAATTTTTATGATACAGCGATTGCCTATCAGAGTGGCACCAGTGAGCAGTATCTGGGGCGGGCGCTGAAGGATTTCGCGAAAAGAGAAGATGTGGTGGTAGCTACTAAGTTCCTGCCTCGTACTCCGGAAGAGATTGAGGCAAAAGTTCCGGCCCAGGAGCACATTGAGAAGATGATCAACAAGAGTCTGGAAAATCTGGGCATGGACTATGTGGATCTGTATATTTACCATATGTGGGATTATGAAAGTCCACTTTACGATATTATGGAAGGACTGAATAATGTAGTAAAGGAGGGGAAGGCCAGATACATCGGCATTTCAAACTGCTTTGCCTACCAGCTTGCCAAGGCAAACGCTCTGGCAGAAAAAGAGGGATTTGCCAAGTTTGTCTCCATCCAGGGGCACTACAACCTGATCTTCCGGGAGGAGGAACGAGAAATGGCAAAGCTTTGCCGGGAGGACAACATCGCTATGACACCATACAGCGCACTGGCAGGAGGCCGGCTTTCCAAGCATCCTGGCGAGACATCCAAAAGGCTTAAGGAAGATAGTTATGCAAGGCTGAAATATGACGGGACGGCTGACCAGGATGGAGCAATCATTGCCCGGGTAGCTGAGATTGCCGACAAAAGGGGAGTATCCATGACCGAGATTTCTCTGGCCTGGCTGTTGACAAAGGTAACAGCTCCGGTGGTGGGAGCTACGAAACTGTCCCATGTGGACGGCATGGCAAACGCAGCTGAAATCTGCCTGACAAAAGAAGAAAAAGATTATCTTGAAGAACTCTATGTTCCCCACAGACTGGTGGGCGTTATGGCGCAGAACACGGCAGAACAGGCAAAGGAGGAACATGTCTGGTCCACCGGCAGCCAGAAATTATAAACAGGATGGAGGAAAATGGATATGAAGATCGTTGTTTTACAAGGAAGCCCTAATAAGAAGGGATCCACGAATATTTTGGCAGAGGAGTTTACAAGAGGAGCCAGGGAGGCAGGGCATGAGGTCTGCCGCTTTGACCTGACAGATCTCAACATCCATCCTTGTACAGGCTGTGTAGCCTGTGGGTATGAGGGCCCCTGTGTTCATAAGGACGATAACCAGAAGGTGAGGACAGCCATGCTGGAGGCGGATATGGTGGTCTTTGCTACGCCGCTTTATTATTACGGTATGTCCGCTCAGCTCAAGATTGTGGTGGACCGGTTCTGTGCCTATAACAGCAGTATCACAAGGAAGCACATGAAATCGGCTCTTCTGACTGTGGCCTGGAACAGTGATGACTGGACCTTTGACGCACTGGAGAGCCACTATCAGACATTGGTACGCTATCTGGATTTTGAAGACTGTGGGATGGTACTGGGGAGAGGCTGCGGCAGCCCATCCATGACAAAGAGGAGCCCGTACCCGAAGATGGCATATGAACTTGGACGGGGACTGTAGATTATATAGATTATTACGGCAGAGGAGGTAGAGACATGCAGACGATACGTCTTAATAATCATGTGGAAATACCCCAGCTGGGCTTTGGGGTGTTCCAGATCACAGATGAGGAGGAATGCAGGAACAGTGTCCTGACAGCACTTCAGACAGGATACCGCCTTATCGATACGGCTGCCTGCTATGGAAATGAGAGGGCTGTGGGCGAGGCTGTGAAGGAGAGCGGCATAGCCAGAGAGGACGTATTCCTCACATCCAAGGTGTGGATACAGGATGCGGGATATGAAAAGACTATGCGCTCCTTTGAAAAAACGCTGAAGAACCTGCAGACAGACTACCTGGATCTGTACCTGATCCATATGCCTTACGGGGATTACTACGGGAGCTGGAGGGCCATGGAGGAGCTGTACAAAAAAGGAAAGATCCGGGCTATCGGCGTCTGCAATTTTGAGGCGGACCGGCTGGTGGACCTGATCCTGAACAGCCAGGTCGTGCCGGCCGTAGATCAGATGGAACTGCATCCTTTCTGCCAGCAGAAACATTTGCGGGAAGTCCTGCGTCACTACGACATTATACCGATGGCATGGGCGCCCTTTGCAGAAGGAAGGAATGGAATTTTTACAGATGAGATGCTGACGGTAATCGGAGAAAAATATCAGAAAAAGCCATCTCAGGTGATTCTAAGATGGCTTCGTCAGAGCAATATGATTGCGATACCCAAGTCTGTACACAAAGAACGGATTGAGGAAAACTTTGATATTGACTCCTTCATGCTGGATCAGGAGGACATGATTCGGATCAGCCAGATGGATACGGGCAGGAGCCAGATACTGGATATCCGCAGTCTGCTGGAGGTATATCGTCTTTTCCATATCCGGTTTGAACAGTAGGTGTCAGTTCCAGGAGAAGTTTTCTGTGCCGGCACCCAGTTCAAAATGATATTTGACGATGCCAAGATCGATTTTTGTGTAAAATCCCACGCCTGCCTTTGCAGATACTTTTGTGCCGTTTAAGGTGAAATAGAATTTCTGTTGATTTATGGCAGTGGGCGCCAGAAGGGCGGCCTCGACCCCGGATGTAAACCAGTCCGGGGCGGGGCCGTCTGTTTTTGACACTTTTTCTATGGATTTTGATTTGTGGGGGACACCCTGAGTCTTTCCATATCCGATGGCGATGACGGCGCACAGCTTTTCTCCGACATTTACAGTGAATGCGGAAGCCACTTTGCTGTATGTAAGCGCTGCCCAGCAGGTGTTCAGTCCCAGCTGCTGGGCTTTCAGGACAAGCCTTTCTCCATAATATCCGCAGGTCTCATCCAAAGATGCATTCTTTTTGCCTACCAGGGCCAGATAACTTGTTACGCCTCTGAAACTTCCGTAGTGCGCCAGAAATCCCTGAAAGGCTTTTGGCTCATTTTTTACAAACTGGATACGAAGACCGCTTTCCTCATTGCAGGCGGCAATTTCTTCTTCCAGAGACCGGGCCACATCCTCCCCCAGGGGTTTATCTGTATACTGGCGCACACTGTGGCGCTCTTTCATTGCTTTTATGATATTGATATCTGCCATTTTTTTATTCTCCTTATGATTTTTTATATTGTATGCTATCTTTTTTTTATCACTTATATGTGCGATTAATATAGCAAATGTGATATCATTATACCACGTGCGCAGAAAAGAAAGCGACGCGTCAGCGGCATTTTCTTTTCAAGCCGTGGATTGCCGGTATAATCCCTGCGCAGCAGGGTGAAGCGATCTTATCGCTTCAGATTGCGCTTTTGCGCAATCATTATACCATACGTGCAGAGAAGGGAAAGGAGAAGCGATGCTTTTTTAATAATTCAGAAACAAAATATAAACATTTCAGTAATACACTGTATTCATACTGAGAGCACGTAAGAAAGGGAGGGACAGGACGATGATACACATTCTTGTGGTGGAGGATGACGAGAGACTGAACCATATCGTCTGCACATATCTGAGAGACAGCGGCTTTGAGGCGAAGGGGTGCCTGAACGCGGAGGACGCCTATGAGGAGATGTATGGTCAGCTCTATGAGCTCATCATCTCAGATATCATGATGCCGGGGATCGACGGCTTTGAGTTTGCCAGGACGGTGAGGAAGGTGAACCAGAGGATCCCCATTCTCTTCATGTCCGCCAGGGACGATCTTCCCTCCAAGCAAAAAGGGTTCCAGCTGGGGATAGACGACTACATGGTGAAGCCGGTGGACCTGGACGAGCTGGTGCTCCGGGTGCGGGCGCTTCTTCGGAGGGCCAATATTGAGATGGAGAGAAGGATCACAGCGGGAAACCTTACACTGGACGCGGACGGCATGAGCGCTGAGGTGAACGGAGAGGAGATCCCGCTCACCACCAGGGAGTTCAACATTATTTACAAGCTTCTCTCCTATCCGAAGAAGACATTTTCCAGGGCTCAGCTTATGGATGAGTTCTGGGATGTGGACAGCGACACGAGTCCCCGGGCTGTGGACGTGTATATGACGAAGCTTCGGAACAAGCTGTCGGGCTGCGATGGATTTAAGATCGTCACTGTGCGCGGCCTGGGCTACAAGGCGGTGCTGCAATGAGAAACGAGAACGGGAAATCTATAAGAGGACAGGAAGGCGGGGAGGGCAGACGCATCATAAAGGACAGCCTTTTCCCGGTTTCCCTTTTTGCCATTTATCTGGGCGTGCTCTTTCTGATGTCCGGAATTCACGAGGGGCTCCTCGTCCTGATGAATAAAAGGGGATGGAATGAGATCATCCAGACAGCCGTGCCCATGCTTTACTGGGGCGCTGTGGCTGTGGGGCTGACTCTGTTTACAAGAAAAAAAATCAAAGATACGTATGAGGCACCCCTCCACAGGCTGGCAAAGGCCACACGGCAGGTGGCGGGGGGCGATTTTTCCGTGTATGTACCCACAGTGCACACGGCGGACAGGCTGGACTATCTGGATGTGATGATCCTGGATTTCAACAAGATGGTGGAGGAGCTGGGGAGCGTGGAGACGCTGAAGACAGACTTTGTGTCCAATGTCTCCCATGAGATGAAGACCCCCATCGCCGTCATCAAGAATTATGCGGAGCTTCTCCGAACGGGAAATGGGACGGCGGAAGAGAGACAGGAATATGCCAGGAATATCGAGGAGGCGGTGGGCAGGCTGTCAGACCTGATCAGCAATATCCTCCGCCTGAACAAGCTGGAGAACCAGCGCATTGACCCGGAGATGGAGACCTACGACCTGTGCGCCCAGCTGGAGGAGTGTATCCTCCGGTATGAGGAGCTGTGGGACGAGAAGGATCTGGAACTGGAGATAGACATGGAGGACAGGGCCTTTGTGCAGGCAGACAGGAGCCTGCTGGAGCTTGTGTGGAACAATCTGCTCTCCAATGCGGGCAAATTTACAGAGCCCGGAGGCATGGTGACCGTGTGGCAGAGAACAGCAAAAGGGTATGTGGAGGTGTCGGTAGCCGACACAGGATGCGGTATGGCCCCGGAGAGCCTGCGGCACATTTTTGACAAATTTTATCAGGGGGACACCTCTCACTCCAGAGAGGGGAACGGCCTGGGGCTGGCCCTTGTGCGCAGGATCCTCATCCTCATGAACGGGGAGATACAGGTGGAGAGCAAAGAGGGAGAGGGGAGCGTATTTACAGTGAGGCTGCCCAGGACAGAGGAGAGAGAAGACAGAAACAGGATAACAGGGAACAGGATAGCCGGGGATGAGAAAGACGTGGAGGTGACGGAGCTTTGACAGGAGAGAGCAGAAGAGGATTTACAGCCTACGAGTACAAGGAGGTGCTGGCTGATGCCGGGCAGGTCTCCTTTCTCATAGACAGCTATGAAAATTTCGGGTGGGAGCCGGATGAGAATGTCATGCCCGGAACCCTGGAAAAATACCCGGAGAGGGCAGGTAGGGGCGGACACGGGAAAACGGTGTTGCGCCTGAAGCGGGACAGAAGGATCGTCAACAAGACGGAGCTGACCAGGCTCCAGCGCAATTTTGAGGCCTGCGCGGAGCAGATCGGGAGTCTGGAGAAGGCAAAGACCTCCCGCCCCTCTGTGATGGCTCTGACTGTGGGCATCATCGGGACCGCGTTCATAGCCGGATCCACCTTTGCGGTGACGGCAGACCCACCCCACATTATTTTATGCATCATCCTGGCCGTCCCGGGATTTCTCGGCTGGGTGGCACCCTGGTTCCTGTACAGAAGCGGGGTGCGCAGGGAGACGGAGAAGATCAATCCTCTCATCGAGGAAAAATATGACGAGATTTATGAAATCTGCGAGAGGGGGAACAGGCTGCTGAACTAGGGCGGCCGGTTCCCCTTTTAAAATATATGGATATGGACAGAAGCTGGAAGAAGCGCTATCATAAAAGAAATCAGATAGCTGTCTGTTAACGGCAGCGCCTAATCTTTGAGAAAGAAGGAATAAAAGGTGTGGCTTTTCTATGCCGCAGGCTCCGCCTTTTTTGCCGGAGTCACATCGATCCTGGCAAAATGCGGGATCAGGAGAACAAATTCAACAGTGGCCACAGCGGTCCGCACGGTGGTCATACTGGTCTTTTCGTGGGGCATCGCGCTGGCCGCCGGCTCGGTGGACCAGCTACGGGATGTCAGCGGGAGAACCATTTTGTTCCTCATCCTGTCCGGGGCGGCCACGGGGGCGTCCTGGCTCTGCTACTTTAAGGCTCTGCAGACAGGGGATATCAACAAGGTGGTGCCGGTGGACAAGTCCAGCACGGTTCTCACCATCCTTCTGGCTCTCACCTTTCTCGGGGAGGGGATCTCGCTGGCCAAGGCGGCGGCCGTGGCCGTCATAGCGGCGGGCATCTTCCTCATGATCGAGAAAAAGGATGTGGAGGAGGCGAAGGAGGACAGAAGGGGAAGCTGGTTTGTCTACGCCGCGGGCTCCGCCTTTTTCGCCAGCCTGACTGCCATCCTGGGGAAAATAGGCATCACAGGTGTGGAGTCCAACCTGGGAACCGCCATCCGCACCTGCGTGGTGCTGGTCATGGCCTGGATGATGGTGTTTGTCCAGGGGAGACAAAAGGAGGTGTGGGATATCCCGGGAAGAGAGCTCCTCTTTATCTGTCTGTCCGGGGTGGCCACGGGGGCGTCCTGGCTCTGCTATTACCGGGCCCTCCAAGAGGGGCCGGCCAGCATCGTGGCGCCCATCGACAAGCTGAGCGTCCTTGTGACGGCTGTATTTTCCTATTTTGTCTTCGGGGAGAAGCTTGGCCCAAGATCCGGGGCAGGGCTCGTCCTTCTGACCGCTGGGACTGTGGCCCTGGCTTTCCTCTGATTTTTTCTTGCGTCTTTGTATGGATCAGATCGCTGAAATGGGCCTTTTTCTTACTGCAGCTTCTTTTTATATTCCGTTCCCCACTGCTCCATGGCGTCCAGGATGGGCTTCATGGACTCGCCAAGAGGGGAGAGGGCGTACTCCACTCTGGGAGGTACCTCCGGGTAGACGGTGCGGGTGACAATCCCGTCCTCCTCCAGAGCACGGAGGCTGTCTGTCAGCACCTTCTGGCTGATGCCCTCCAGATTTTTCCTGAGCTCGTTAAAGCGCCAGGGGCACATAAAAAGGTTGCGGAGGATCAGCAGCTTCCACTTGCTGCCGATGAGCTGGACCGTGGTGGCTACCGGGCAGGCCGGCAATTCTTCTTTTGTCTTCATACAGATCACCTCAACCTGATTATAGTGTAGTATCCCGGATGGCGCAACAAGGGAAACAGAGCCGTCGAGGATAGAACTGCCGAGAGATGGAGCTCCTGAGGTCTGTGGGTTACCTTGGAGTAACCAGGTAACAAAAAAGTGCGCGCTTTTTGCTTGTAATCATCTGTGATACAATCAGAACATAGAAGAGCACAGGAGGAGGCAGAATAACATGTTCACAGGTATACTGACACAGGCCAGAGAAGGGACAGATGAACAGAAGCTACACCGTCTGAAGAAAGCCCTTGAGGAGGCAGAGGCGGTTGTCATCGGCGCCGGGGCCGGACTTTCCACATCCGCCGGCTTTACCTATAGCGGCGAGAGATTTGAGAAATATTTTAGTGACTTTGAAAACAAATACCATTTCCATGATATGTATTCCGGAGGGTTTTATCCCTACAGTACGCTGGAGGAGTACTGGGCCTACTGGAGCCGCCATATCTGGCTGAACCGGTATGTGGATGCGCCCAGGCCAGTGTATGAAGAGCTGCTGGAGCTGGTGAAGGACAGGGATTATTTCGTCCTCACCACCAACGTGGATCATTGCTTCCAGAAGGCGGGATTTGGCAAGGAGAGGCTGTTCTATACCCAGGGAGACTACGGGCTCTTTCAGTGCATGAAGCCCTGCTGCCAGGAGACATGGGACAACGAGAAGACGGTCCGGGAGATGCTGGAGAGCCAGGAAAATATGCGTATCCCCTCCAAGCTGGTTCCCCACTGTCCCCACTGCGGCAGGCCCATGACCATGAACCTGCGGGCAGACGACAGCTTTGTGCAGGACGAGGGATGGTACAGGGCGGCTGAGAGATACAGCCGCTTCCAGAGGGAGCACGAGGGGATGAAGATTCTCTACCTGGAGCTGGGTGTGGGCTACAACACCCCGGTGATTATCAAGTACCCCTTCTGGAAGATGACCCGCCAGAACCCGGAGGCAGTGTACGCCTGCATCAATTACGGGGACGCGGCCGCGCCGAGAGAGATAGCGGAGCAGTCTGTCTGTATTGACGGGGATGTCGGGGATGTGCTGAAGAGATTAAGATAGGAAAAACCTATTTAAAATTATAAGATATAAGTATTTGCTATCCGAAGGCGGGAGACGTATAGTATCCTTAGTTAATAAAGCCGAAAAAGAGGTGAAACGGGATCATGTATCGTTTGTCAAAGGATGAGGTGGAGCAGAACCTGAAGGCTGCCGGCTGCAATGAGGAGATTATCAGAGATTTTTTTTCTTATGAAAAGGAAGGTGGAACGGACAGGCAGAGGGTGCTGCTGGAGGAACACCGAAAACAATTGTTAGATCGTGTACACGCGGAAGAGAAGAAGATATCCTGTCTCGATTACCTGATTTTTCAGCTGGACAGGGAGCATGCGCTGTAGAGAGGATATTAAAAAATGCAGACAGAGACTGGATTTTCACAGTCTGTCTGCATTTTTTTGCGATCAGCGGTCAGGCTTCATCCGGGGAGTCCTGCGGTGTCAATAGGTCCCGCAGCACTTCGAGAAATTTTTCGGCAGGCTTTGAAAACAGCTGATACTTTTTCCAGATAATACTCATCTTGTTTTCCAGTTTTGGCTTCAGCGGGCGGAAACAGAGCCGGCTGTCTCCGCTTGTATTGATGATCTTGTCATAGCCTATGGCATAACCCAGCCCTTCGTCCACAAGGAGAGAGGCGTTGTAGAGCAGGTTGTAGGTGGCTATGATATTCAGGTCAGAAGGTTCGCTGCCGATCCACTGCGTCAGGCTGCCGCCCTGGGATTCCTGCTGGGAGAGGATGAGAGGCTTGTCCTTGAGGTCGTCCGGCGAGATCGTCTCTCTGTCCGCAAGAGAGGAGTCTCTGCGCATCAAAACGCCCCACGTTTCCGAATAAGAGGTCTCCAGCGCATTGTATTTTGTCAGATCCACATCGCCGAACACAATGCCGAAATCGATGAGTCCCTTGTCCAGGTACTCAAAGACATAGGCGGCATTTCCACTGGAGATGTGGTAGTGGATGCCGGGATGCTGGCTTTGCAGTGCCTGAGCTGCCCTGGCAATTACCCGGATGCCGTCTGTCTCCCCTGTGCCGATATAGACATCCCCTATGATAATGTTATCGCTCATGGTGATCTCATTTTCTGTTCTTCTGACAAGGTCCAGTATTTCTTCCGCCCGCTTCCTGAGGATCATTCCCTCTTCTGTGAGCGTGACCTTCCGGGAGCCCTTTGTCCCCCGGATGAGAAGCTGCTTGCCAAGCTCCTCCTCCAGCCCTTTGATCTGTGTGGAGAGTGTAGGCTGGGAGAGGTGGAGAGTCTCGGCGGCATGCACAATGCTCTGCTCCCTTGCGATCGCAAGAAAATAGTTGAGGACACGCAGTTCCATAATGTTTTCCTTTCTGTCATCTGGCTTCTGTATGCAGATCTGATTTTTCTAACAATATTATTATATAGACTTTCTGCCAAAATCACAATGCTAAACCGGGAAAAGAATAATTTTTAGCTATGGAAATGTATCATATATAAGTATTTGTTATTCTAAATTAAACCTGCTAAATTAAACATGTAGAAAATATGCAGGAGGTTTTGTTGAAATGAAAAAAAGCTTGATCTTAATTTTAACAGTTGGAGTTTTCAGCATTATCAATACGGAGATGGGTGTGGTAGGCATCCTTCCTCTGATCTCCCAGAATTATGGAGTGACAGTGGCGACGGCAGGTCTGCTTGTCAGCATGTTTGCGCTGGTGGTGGCCATATCAGGACCCACGATGCCTCTTTTCTTCTCGGGGGTCAACCGGAAAAAGGTCATGATTCTTGTCCTGAGCGTGTTTACGGTATGTAATGTGATCTCAGCTTTTGCATCGGCCTTTCCGGTGGTGCTTGTCACCCGTGTGGTACCGGCGTTCTTTCAGCCAGTGTACGTATCACTTGCCATGTCAGTGGCCGGCTCGTCAGTGCCGGAAAAAGACGCGCCGAAGGCCGTGTCCAGGGTCATGATAGGCGTGTCAGCAGGCATGGTCCTGGGAGTGCCTGTGGTAAGCTATATCTCAAACATGACTTCTCTGAGAGTCGGTATGCTGTTTTTCGCAGCGGTCAATGCAGTGGCCCTGATCGCCACCATCCTTGTAGTGCCGGATCTCCCGGTAAAGGAAAGGCTGTCCTATGGGTCTCAGCTGAGCGTGCTCAGAGAGGGCAGAACGTGGGTGTCTATTTTTGGAGTGATGTTTTTAAATGGCTCTGTGTTCGGCGTATACAGCTATCTTTCTGAATATATGGAGACAGTAACCCAATTGTCCGCAGGACTGATCAGTATCCTTCTTCTTGTATACGGTCTGTCTAATATCATAGGAAACCTGATTGCAGGCAGGATGCTGAGCAGCCGCCCGCTGGGCTTTGTCGTTACCTTCCCCTTCCTCCTGGCGGCAGTGTATGCGGTGCTGTTCTTTCTCGGATCCTTTACTGTTCCGATGGCAGTCCTGACCTTTGTGTGGGGCGTGCTTGCCGGGGCAGCGGCTAATATCAACCAGTACTGGCTTGCGACGGCAGCGCCGAAGGCGCCGGATTTTGCAAACGGACTTTTCCTTGCATCCACAAACCTTGGAACGACAGTGGGAACCTCCGTGTGCGGTTTCTTCCTTTCCAGAATGGGGACACCATATATCATCCTGGGAGGCATCCTCTTCATCGCCTGTGCCTTTGTGCTGATCATTATGAGAGTGCGCGTGGAGAAAGGAGGCGAAGAATATGGAAAGGTACAGGATCACGCTGATAAAGGCCGGAAGTCTGCTCTATTACCGCGGAGGCTTTACAGCCGATCAGGAAGAGTATAAGACACGATCTTGATTGAATTGATTTGAAAGGAGACAAAAAATGCTTGGAAATTTTGAATATTGCAATCCGACAAAACTTTATTTTGGAGAAGATTCACTTAACTATTTAAATGCAGAGCTGCCGAAATACGGCGATCATGTGGTTCTGATCTATGGCGGCGGTTCTATCAAGAAAAACGGAATCTACGATGATGTATGCCAGATTCTGAAAGATAATGGGAAAAATGTGGCGGAGATTTCCGGAGTGATGCCGAATCCCACTCTCGAAAAGTTATATGAAGGTGTAGAAATCGCAAGAAATCATCATGCAGATCTTCTCTTTGCTGTAGGCGGCGGGTCTGTATGCGATTATGCGAAGGCAGTCTCCGTGTCTGTAAACTGCGAAGAAGACCCGTGGGAGAAGTATTATATCCGTTTTGAAGAACCAGACTGCGAGACCATTCCGGTAGGATGTGTTCTGACGATGGTAGGGACCGGTTCAGAGATGAATGCAGGAGCGGTGATTACAAACCATGAGACGAAGATGAAGATCGGCCATGTTTTTGCGGATGAAAAGATCATGCCCAGGTTTTCCATCCTAAATCCGAAGTATACGCTGACGCTGTCTCATTATCAGATGACAGCTGGAATTTATGATATATTCAACCATATCTGTGAGCAGTACTTTTCCGGTGAGGATGACAACACCAGTGATTATATCAGCGAGGGACTGATGCGCTCCCTTCTTCATTCCAGCAGGATCGCCAATAAAGATCCTCAGGATTATGAGGCAAGGAGCAACATTATGTGGACGGCCACATGGGCGCTGAACACGCTGGTTTCCCGTGGAAAATCTACGGACTGGATGGTTCATATGATCGGTCAGTCTGTAGGCGCGTACACCAATGCCACCCACGGCATGACGCTGGCAGCGGTTTCCCTGCCGTACTACCGCCATATTATGCCTTATGGACTGGCGAAGTTCAAACGTTTTGCCGTCAATGTATGGGATGTGGATCCGGAAGGAAAAAATGACAGGCAGATCGCGGAAGAAGGCCTGAAGGCTATGGAAGACTGGATGAGAGAGCTGGGGCTTGTCATGCATATTTCCGAATTGGGTGCATCAGAAGAGATGCTTGACGGAATCGCCGACGGCACTCTGATCATGGAAGGCGGATATAAGGTTCTTGACCGGGATGAAGTGAAAGAAATACTGAAAGAAAGTATGTAAAAAAATAGGCCACAGCGGTAGAAAGGCGGTTCTGGTAAATGAAAAAGAGTTTCTCTGTGGCGCTTCTGATCGTGTGCGCCCTTGCAGCAGTATTGTCCGGCTGCGAGGGCGCCGGTCAGACAGAAAATACAAAATCACAGCCTGCAGAACAGGAGTCTGCGGAGCAAAATAACAAGGAGGAGACAGCGATGGAAAGAAAAATGACTGTAGAGGCAGGCGGCAGCCAGTTTACTGCTACGCTGGAGAATAATGAGGCGGTAGATGCACTGGTGCAGATGATGGACGAAAAACCGATCACCATTCAGATGAGCGACTATGCCGGCTTTGAGAAGGTGGGAAGTCTGGGAGCCAGTCTCCCGACAAGCAACAGCCAGACCACGACCCAGGCCGGGGACATTGTGCTGTATCAGGGAAATCAGATCGTGATCTTCTACGGCTCCAATTCCTGGAGCTATACAAGGCTGGGGAGGATTGACGACCTGACAGAATGGGAAAGCGCGCTGGGAGACGGTGACGTGACCGTGACTTTTTCGATGGAGGAGTAGAGGATGAAGATCATTGTGTTTAACGGAAGCCCCAGACCGCAGGGGAATACGGCCGCCATGGTGGAGGCGTTTACGAGGGGAGCCGGAGAAAGCGGCCATGAGGTGACAGTTGTCGACGTGTGCAGAAAGAAGATCGCAGGCTGCCTTGCCTGCGAATACTGCCACAGCAAGGAAAAAGGGAAATGTATCCAGCAGGATGACATGCAGGAGATCTATCCGCTGCTGGACGAGGCGGAAATGATCGTGCTGGCGTCCCCGGTATACTATCACGGATTTACCGGGCAGCTTCAGTGCGCCATCAACCGCATCTACGCATTGGATAAGCCGAAGCACCTGAAGAAGGCGGCTCTGATTCTCTCTTCCGGGAGTGATCACGTTTACTGTGGCTGCTTTTATGAATATCAGAATTCCTTTCTGAATTACCTGAAGCTGGAGGATATGGGGATTTTCACGGCCTATGACAGACAGAATAAATCGCCTGAGAAGCTGGAGGAATTATATCAATTCGGGAAGAGCCTGGAATAAATTCATAATTCAGAAACATTTTAAAAACATTTCTTAAATAGATAGAAGGTAAGATAAAGCGGAAAGAATACAAGGAGTCGTTTTGTCTGAGGAGGTGTCTGAGGAGGGATAATGTGAAAAAGCTGCATCTGCCGGCCTTGAACCCGGTGGGGAGGTTCTTTTTGTATCTGGCCACCGCTGGTTTTGCCGCTCTGTCAATCGTGTGTGCGGTCTTTGAGGGGATGTTTCCGGAAGAGGCCGCTGCTGTTTTTTATGGGATTGCAGCTGTGACCCTTGCCGCTTCCTGCTGCTATTTGTTTCGGGATCTGCGGAGGCTGAGGCGGTTCCTGCGAGAACTTGCCAGAAAGGTACGGCCTGCCAACCGTTATATAGAGGACAAAAAGTACAGGACGGGTCTGGCAGTCATGATGGGGATACTGGTCAATGTGGCCATTGCCCTGTACAACGGGGTAGTGGCGGCGGTGGCCGACTCCGCCTGGCTTGGAACCCTGTGTGCTTATTATCTGATCCTGGGGATCATGAGAGCCTGCTGGATCGCCCAGCATCTGGAGGAAACTGGGCTGGTCTGGAAGAAGTGCATGATAAAGAAGACCTCGGAGAGAAAGATACGGAAATACTACGGTATTATGTTTATCATAATGTCCTTTGTGCTGGGTGGAGCGGTCATTCTACTGATCGACCTGGAGGGAGGAAAATCCTATCCGGGTTATACTATCTATGTGGCGGCGGTCTATGCATTTACAAAAATTGGCCTGGCTATCTGGAACACCATTTTGGCGGGCAGAAAAAAGGAACAGTCCTGGATCATCATCCGCAGCATCGGTCTGGCCGATGCCGCCGTGTCCATCCTGTCCCTTCAGACAGCTATGTTCGCGTCCTTCTCCGTCAGAGAGGAGACCTTTGTTTCCATGATGAACGGCATTACCGGAACGGTGGTCAGTCTGATCACCCTGGTGACGGGTATCGTTTATCTGATGGCGTCCTGGAGAGGCAGAAAACAGTAAGATCAGACCATTTCGAAAGATCAAGTTTAGGAACGGGCGTTTTCATAAGCCCGGCGGATGTCTGGAGGCATTTCTTCAGGATTCATGCTGCCCACTCGAGCTTCATTGCCGTCCTTTATGGCTTCCTCGTAATACCAGCATTTATAACTGATCATATCCAGTACGCGGTTCAGTCTTTTTATCTCTGCTTCCACGGCAGCCTTCTGGCGGACAAACAGCTCCAAGCGTTCGGGATAAGTGCTGCTTCCTTCTGTACACCATTTCATAAACTGTTTGATGTCACGGATCTCCATACCTGACTTTTTCAGACATTCGATCACCCGCAGTGCCTCCAGCTCTTTTTCGCTGAACTTCCGAATACCGGAAGAACGCTGCATATCCGGGAAGAGTCCCTCTTTATCATAATAGCGGAGCGTGGATATGGGCAGGTCGAACATTCTGGATACCTGTCCGATGGTATAATACATACGAATGCCTCCTTAAAAATTAAAATTTAATCTTGACCTAAAGTTAGGTTTAGGTTATATGATGAGTTTATCAGAGATAGAAAGCTCTGTCAAATGCAATTGCATATTACAGAAAAACACAGATGTAAAAACAGGGAAAAGGAGAAATTACAATATGGAAGAAGTATTAAAGCTGACAGAAAAATGGGATAAGACATTTCCACAAAGTGAGAAGGTGGATCATAGTAAGGTGACGTTCCATAACAGATACGGAATTACTCTTGCGGCAGATATGTATACACCAAAGAATGCAGAAGGAAAGCTGGCAGCCATTGCCGTGTGCGGCCCGTTTGGAGCAGTGAAGGAACAGGCATCCGGACTGTATGCGCAGGAGATGGCGGAAAGAGGATTTCTTACGATTGCCTTTGATCCGTCTTTTACCGGAGAGAGCGGAGGCACTCCCAGATATGTGGCATCACCGGATATCAATACAGAAGATTTTCAGGCAGCAGTGGATTTTCTGTCCGTTCAGGACAATGTAGATCCGGAGAGGATCGGGATTATCGGAATCTGCGGCTGGGGAGGCATGGCATTGAATGCAGCCGCTATCGATACAAGGATCAAGGCAACGGTGTCTTCTACAATGTACGATATGACCCGGGTCAATGCGAAGGGGTATTTCGATGAGGAGGACAGCGAGGAGGCTCGCTATGAGAAGCGAAAAGCGCTGAATGCACAGAGAACGAAAGACTATAGAAACGGGGATTACGCAAGAGCTGGTGGCGTTGTGGATCCGCTGCCGGAGGACGCACCTTTCTTTGTAAAGGATTACTATGATTATTACAAGACGGACCGTGGATATCACGAAAGATCTTTGAATTCTAATGACGGCTGGAATGTGACTTCGTCCCTGTCTTTCCTGAACATGCCGATCCTGCAGTACAGCCAGGAAATCAGGAGCGCCGTGCTTCTTGTCCACGGAGATAAGGCTCATTCCTGCTACTTCAGCCGGGATGCATACGAAAAACTGACAGGAGACAATAAAGAGCTGATGATTATTCCAGGGGCGGTTCATACAGATCTTTATGACAGGAAAGATATTATACCCTTCGATAAGATCACGGAGTTCTTTAAAGAATACCTGAGATAAGAAGCAAGATTTGAATAACGGCCTGCCAATTGGGGACGGGGGATTTTCAGAAATCCCCCGTCCCCAATTGATTTTTTAATATTTTGCAAATATTCCGGAAACGTTTCTTCAATATTCCGGTGTTATCTTTTATATCGTCAAGTGAAAGAAAACCGGAAAGGAGAGAAGAATGGCGAAATCAAAATTAGTAAAAGTAAATGAAAAGATTGCCGA
Organism: uncultured Lachnospiraceae bacterium; assembly: GCA_900553355.1. Taxonomy (GTDB): domain Bacteria; phylum Bacillota; class Clostridia; order Lachnospirales; family Lachnospiraceae; genus Merdimonas. Next base: position 6,888 of record USDK01000037.1, on the reverse strand, counting down.
AAGGGTAGTCGGAGGCTATAAGAAGATCGAAAGCGGTGCGGTAAGTGGTTTCACAAGGATGTCGGATTCTTTCGTGGATCAGTTTCTGACAAAGGATGGAGAGTCCGTGGAGGATGCCAAAAAGAGACTTGCAGAAGAGCAGAAGGAAAGAGAAGAAATGAGAGAAGAGAAAAGAGGAGGAAGAAGATCATGAAGAAAAGTACATTTACAGCAATGATCCTGGGAACTGTCGGAGGGATCCTTTTTGCACTTGGCATGTGCATGGCGCTGATACCGGAGTGGAATGCATTCCGCCCGGGAGTGATCATGGGAGTGGCCGGAGCAGTCGTGCTTCTCATCATGGTACTTGTATGGAGGAAGATGGAAAACAAAGACCCCATCTATGTATCAGGGAAAACCATCGGGACCGTGCTGTTTGGAATCCTGGGCGCCCTGCTTTTGGGTGTGGGCATGTGTATGACCATGGTGTGGAGTCATATGATTACAGGGATTGTGATCGGGATCGTAGGCATCATAGCGCTTCTTTGTCTCATTCCTATGACAAAAGGGCTGAAGTAAAGTGAATGAAAGTGAACCGTATTCCCAAAACAGGTATACAGAGTTTTGGGAATATTTTTTTGGTAAAAAATAAATGTAACTATTGACATTACAACAAGAGTGTGATACTTTAAATGCGCAAGATGTAACTATAAATATTACAATAAAGACAGGAAAGGAAGAATCACCATGAACAAAGTAGTAGAATTTTTACAGGCAAATCCAGTACAGTATCTGGCAACCGTAGGAAGGGACAATAAAGCAAAGGTACGTCCTTTTATGTTTCTTTTTGAGCAGGATGGGAAGCTGTGGTTCTGTACAAACAATACGAAGGACGTATACAAGGATATGCAGGCAAATTCGGAGATCGAAGTATCGGTATCCGATCCGACCTATGCATGGATCCGTATCCATGGAACCGCTGTATTTGAGGAAAATATGGCGGTAAAAGAAGGCGCCATGAACAATCCGATCGTGAAAAGCCAGTATGAGACAGCAGAAAACCCGATTTTCGAGGTATTCTATATCAAGGATGCACACGGTGTCATTGCTGATTTCTCCGGAAATCCGCCATACGAATTTTAAATACGAGGTGTGTGATCATGGAGACGAAAGATTATCTGAGAATCCTGAAGGAAGAGATCCATTCTACCGTGATTGCCACGGTGGATGAAAAGGGCAGACCGGTTACCCGGGTAATTGACATTATGCTGGCAGACGAGGAGAGTCTGTATTTTATTACTGCAAAAGGAAAGGCCTTCTATTCCCAATTAATGGAAAATCCTTATGTGGCAATCAGCGGCATGTGTGGCGGAGAGGGAACCATGAATAAGAAGGCGGTTTCTATCCGGGGACAGGCAGTGAATATTGGTTCTGAAAAACTGGAAGAGGTCTTCCGGCAGAATCCCTATATGGCGGAAATTTATCCGCAGGAAGAGAGCCGTAAAGCTTTGGAAGTGTTTCGGGTGGCAGAAGGAACCGGAGAATTTTTTGATTTGTCGGTCAAGCCTGTTTACAGAGATTCCTTTGTCCTTGGAACCGGACGGCAGGAGACAGGACAGGCCGGAGGATATGTTATCACGGACCGCTGCCGCGGATGTCGGATCTGTTATTCCAGATGTCCGCAAAAATGTATCGACATGTCGTCCAGACCTTTCGTCATCCGGCAGGAACACTGCCTTCACTGCGGCAACTGCATGTCGGCATGTCCCTTTAACGCAGTAGAGAAAAGATAGGAAAAGACAGGAGCAGGAGAGGGTAAAATGGCAATTCAGACATTGAAAAGGAAAAAAGTCGATTTTTCCAGATTTTTAAGCGCAGTGCCGGCCAGGGATTATGTATTCCAGGATATCCCGTATGAAGAGCAGATCCGGAATGCAGCCGGTATATGAACCATATGCGGGCACAGTACGGTTTCGGATACGAGGAGCCGACAGGACAGGCGGTGTTGACGGAGGGATATAACCTCCCTTCCCGTTATGTGATCCATACCGTCGGTCCTATTGTGGGCGGATCATTTTCCAAACGACGAAGCGGCAAAGATTGCGGTGGAGACAGTGACCGGATTCCTGAAGAAACATGACAGTACATTTGACCGGGTCATTTTTAATGTATTTAAGGATGTGGATAAGGAGATATATGAGTCTCTGCTTAAATTGTAATCGTTGACATTACAATAAAAAGAGCGTACAATGGAGGGCAAAAAGGAGTTGAAAAGGGATGCAGATTTCAAGCAGATTTACCATAGCCATCCATATGCTGACCTGTATGGAGACGTTTAAAGATGATTATAAAATTACCAGTGATTTTCTGTCTGGGAGCATCAACGTGAACCCGGTGATCATCCGCCGGCTGCTTTCCCAGCTGAAAGACGCCGGAATGATTGAGGTAAAAAGGGGAACCGGGGGCGCCTCCATTGTAAAGCCCTTGGAGCAGATCACGTTTCTGGACGTGTACCGGGCGGTGGAATGCATTGAGGAAAACACTCTGTTCCATTTTCATGAAAACCCCAACCCCGACTGCCTGGTGGGGAAAAATATTCATAACATCCTGGATGACAAGCTGCTACGTGTGCAGGATGCAATGGAACGGGAATTAAAGGCGATCACGCTTGCGGATGTGATGGAAGATCTGGAAAAATATCTGCAGGATGAGAAATAGCGTTGAAAGGAAAGACTACTATGGATAAGAAGACATTACGGCTGACATTCCCGGAATGGCAGGGAGGGATCAATCCGCCTTACTATGAGGGCTGCCATATTCTGGACTGGCTGGCGCCAAAAAACGAGACGATGGAATGTGCGGAAGTTCCGGTACGGACAAATTTTGCAGAGGAGGTCCCGGTGACCGACGGAATTGCCTGGAAGGAGGAACTGCTGGAGCAGCAAAAGACTGCCTATGCCATCTGTGAGGAGAAAAACCCAGACAGGATCATTGTGCTGGGCGGAGACTGTTCCGTAGAGCAGGCTCCTTTTGACTATCTTCACGGAAAATATCCGGAAGATACGGCGGTTATCTGGATAGACGCCCATCCAGATTTTACCAGACCAAAAGACGCGCCAAATGAGCACGCGATGGTACTTGGCAATCTGATCGGCGACGGTGCGCCGGACTTTGCGGCTCTGGTAAGACATCCATTTCGGAAAAAAGATGTAGTCTATGTGGGGATCATTGCCGACCATCTGGAAAGCTGGGAAGAAGAATACCAGAAGGAATATCAGATGAAGTTTCTGATACCGGATCAGCTCAGAGATGATACAGAAGCGCTGCTTTCCTGGCTGAGGGAGGGCGGCTACAAGCATGTCCTGATTCATTGGGATCTGGACGTTCTTTCTCCGGAAGATTTTCGGTGCCTTTTATGTGCAGAGCCCCATATACCTCCAGTAGAATATGCAGTAGGAAAGATGACTCTGGACCAGATTCTTCGCATAATCAGAGATGTGTCGGGAGAATTTGACGTCATAGCCCTTGGAATCACTGAATTTATTCCCTGGGATATCATGCGCCTCCGGAAAGGATTAGGAGAGCTTGATATTTTTCGGAAATAAATATATAAGGAGGTTCCCATGAATGATTCACTGAATCTGATAGAGAAATTAGCAGGGCATGAAAACGAAGAGCATATGATTCTTGTGACAGGTGGAAGCCGGGAAGTGAAGGCAATCCGGGCGGCTAAAAATGACCTGGAGCAGAGGGGATATAAGGTTGGAAACGTTTATGTCCGATATATGATGAAAAAATACAAACTGGAGGAAGAGGAAATCGCGGACTGGATCATCAAAGATCTGGAAAGCGTAGAGCGCAGAGAACAGGCGAAACGATGTGAACAACAGGCGGCAGGGTGTAAAGACCCTGCCGTTATTTTGTGGAACAGGGGGAGGTTACTTTTTTGTAACCAGGTAATAAAAAAGTGCGTACTTTTTTAATGTAACTATATATATTACAATGAATGTGCAAACAAAAAAAGCGTTTGACATTTCAGAAAAACGGAGGTAACGATTATGGCACTTGTAAATCTCTTTGGATGGAGCAAAAAGATGGAGACTACGCCTGCTTCTGCATGTGGTTCTGCGTGTGGGGCAGCGGATCAGCCGGAAGAGAAGCCGTCCGCATGTGGCTCGGCATGTGGAGCAGCCGATGAGCCGGAGGAGAAGCCGTCCGCATGCGGTTCCGCGTGCGGAGCAGCCGACAAATAGGCACATAGGACAGATGCTCAGAGATCTCCCGGCGGATTTTCCGCCGGGAGCCTTGGAACTTTATTCCGGCACAGCCGGTTCAGATAAAATCATCATTTTAATGAGAAGGCGAGGAAAATAGGATGAAGCAATATTTTTCTTTTCAGTGGCATATCACGGATGAATGTGATCAGCGGTGCAAGCACTGCTACATTTTTTCAGAGGACAATTGTAAGAAGCTGGATTCCATGAACTGGAACGAGATGCAGGAGACTTTTTACAACTGCCTGGATTTCTGCAGGATGTATCAGAGACTTCCCTATTTTTATCTTACGGGAGGAGATCCGATCCTACACCCGGATTTCTGGAAGCTTCTGGGACTTTTTAAGGAACATGAGATTCCCTTTACGATTCTGGGGAACCCCTTCCATCTGACGGATCAGGTCTGTCAGGAGCTGAAGTCATACGGCTGTGAGAAATATCAGCTTTCCCTGGACGGCATGAGGGAAACCCATGACTGGTTCCGCAAACCGGGCAGCTTTGATATCACTCTGGAAAAGATAGGATGCATTAAAAGAGCAGGGATACGCGCTGTGATCATGACCACAGTTTCCGGAACCAATATTGACGAAATTCCGGACATCATTGATACCGTGGTGGCTCACAAGGCGGATGTGTTTGCCTTTGCCCGGTACTGTCCGACCAGCGAGGAGAAGGATGTAGGCATCGAACCTTTGCGCTACCGGAAGCTGTTGGAAGACTGTGACCGGAAATTTAAAGAATATGATGCTGTCGGCTGCGAGACATATTTTAATAAAAAGGATCATCTGTGGACGCTGTATGAGTATGAAACCGGAGCTTTTCAGATTCCTAAGACGGCAAAGGAAGGAATGATCTATGGGGGATGCAACTGTGGCAACTGCCATCTGACGATTCTTCCTACCGGGGATCTCTATGCCTGCCGGAGAATCCAGAACAGTAAGGTGGGCAACGTATTTACGGATCGGATCGCCGACGTCTGGATTGGCCGCATGGAAGAATATCGGGAGTACCAGAAGTTTGAGAAATGTGCGAAATGCGAGCTGCTGGCCTGGTGCAGGGGCTGCCCGGCGGTGGCCAGCGGGCATGACGGTGACTTTTACGCCGCAGATCCGCAGTGCTGGAAGGAGATATCGGCATGATTCCGAAAATGATGAAAGCTGTGGTACTTGCAGAGCCTGTGAGGGCAGAGGATGTGAGGCTGACGGAAGTGCCGGTTCCCGAGAGCAGGCCCGGATGGGTGCTGATCAGGGTAAAGGCCTTTGGCATGAACCATTCCGAGCAGATCCTGCGTAATGGAGAGATCCGGGCTGACTATATCAGGAAACCTGTCGTTCCCGGCATTGAGTGCGTAGGAGAAGTGGCGGATCCTTCGGACAGCCGGTTTCAGAAAGGGCAGAGAGTAATGGCCTTCATGGGCGGGATGGGACGAAGTTTTGACGGAAGTTATGCCCAGTATGTACTGGCGCCCTCCCATCACGTATTTGCGGCAGAGTCCGGTCTTTCGTGGACGGAGCTTGCGGCAGTGCTGGATACTGGGAGCCTTAAGGATAGTGAAGAGTTCCTTAAGACAGTGAAAACAGTGGGAACCGTGACTAAGGCGCTGGAGCTGGTGGAACCTGCCACGCTCCGGGATACGCTGAAGTGTATGGCGCGGAGAGGCATCGTTTGCAGTACAGGTATTCTGGGAGGTGCATCTGTCCTTTCCGGATTTGACCCGATCAAGGATATTCCCAACGGCGTTTACCTTACCGGATTTCACAGCAATTGGCCGTCACAGGAAGAGATAGACCAGATTTTGGAATTTTTGGACAGGCACAGCCTGAAGCCACATATCGGGGAATGTTATGATTTTTCAAAGATCCGGGAAGCCTGTCTGGCACAGGAGAGTGGGATCGTCAATGGGAAAATCGTAGTAAAGGTGTCAGGATAAAGATGGCAGGAGAAGAGGAGGAACCAGGAATGGATGCGAAAACATGTTTACAGAAGCTGCAGTATGTGGGAGTACTGGCATTTGCCACGGTGGATCAAACTGGCGCGCCCCAGGTGCGTAATATCAGCGCTATCCACTATGAGCCGGACGCCATCTATTTTTTCACGGCAAGAGGGAAGGATTTCTGCCGGGAACTTTTAAGGGACGGGAGAGTCCAGATTCTGGGTTATACAAAATATAAGGAGATGATCCGTCTGTCTGCTAAAGCAGAACCTGTGGGCAAAGAAGAGCAGAAAAAGTGGATTGACCGGATCTTTCAGGAACAGCCCTATCTCTCCAACGTATATCCGGGAGATACGAGAGAGATCGGCGTTGTGTTCGTCATCCGGAATGCGCAGATAGAATACTTCCATTTAGGGGTACACCCCATCTTCCGGGAAAGCTACACGATAGGAAAAGGAAATGTGACGAAAAAGGGGTACCACATTACCGAAGAATGCATCGGCTGCGGCACATGCACCCGGCACTGCCCACAAGGCTGTATCGAGCCGGGACAGCCTTTTAAGATTCAGCCGGAACACTGCCTGCACTGCGGAAACTGTTACGAACACTGCCCGGTGTCGGCGGTACGAAATTGGTAAATTTTTAACGAGGGTGTCCCAAAAGTCACGAAGTGACTGAAAGGACACCGACTATAAAAAAGGA